>JAYVMJ010000309.1:0-4010 GCA_043759025.1 Verrucomicrobiota bacterium
GGGCGAGGACGTGGTCGAGGCGGCGGAGGATGACTTGGGTTTGTTTTTCGCTGAGCTCCGTCTCGGTCCAGCGTTGCGCGAGGTGTTCGCGGTGCGCGCCGGCGTGGCGCGCGATCGTGGGCTCAAGGGTCTTCATCTGGCGGAACGTGCGTTTGCGTTGTTGCTTCGCGTCGGGGCCGGCGGCGGTTGGCGCTCATTGCCATGGTCAGTTTGTTCATGGCAATGAGAAACCGCAGTGGCGCTTGCGGCATCCGTTGCTTCAGGCCGGCGTCGCGGATGAGGACCGTGGCTTTCATCAGCGTGCGGGCGGCGTCGCGCAACAAGAAAAGCCCCACTCGCCTGACTCGTAGTCCTCCTCGCACCAGAGCGCTCGGTGCACTGTTGGAATCAGTCTTTGTTATTGTAGATGATTCCCGAAGGGAACATTGGTATTTATATCAGCGTTATGGGTACACCCCGTTTACTTCGTTCGTCTTGGGTCAGGGCGATCTTTCCACGTTCTACACGTGGTCGCGAGAGCTGCGTTTGCGAATGGATCGGTCGCATCATCCCCGCGGCTTACTGCTCGCGAGTCGGAGGCTGCAGCCCCAGACCGCAAAACGCGTTTTGCGCCGGACGGGACGAAACTTTTCCGGAATCCGAATGCAGGGACCATCGGGGCCGGCGCAAGCACCGGCCCTACGACCGAGCCGTTTCCCAAGAGTCGGACTTAACCCCAAAAGACGCAGAATGAATATTTTTGAGCTCATAAAAGAATCGATTGGTCGGGCGACAAACGGTGGGCGCGTCGGTCGGCTCCGATCTAAATTCGTTACTCTCATTTCTGTGTATTCAGTGTCTTCTGTGGTGCTTACTACTCAATCGCTCCGGCTGAGTATCATCAGGAAATCCTCCCTATCCGTTCGATCTGTGGCATCCGGGGTTGGATCGAGCTGGGATATTTAATTTTAAAGCAATTCGTCTCACCATGCACTTCCTCGGAATCAACATTGACTGGGCGGGCTATTTACCGGCGCAAAAAGCGTTCTACGGAATTGGCGGCGTCGCCGCGTTCCTGATCTTAATCCTGGGCCTTTTCCAACTCATCGGGATGGAAATTCATGCCGACATCGACCACCCGGATCACAACGGCGCGAGCTTGTTCTCGGTGAAACCGATCATCGGATTCTTTTTTGGCCTCGGCTGGGCCGGTGGTGTGAGCAGCGGCCGGATGGCCCTCCTGCCTGCCCTCGCCCTGGCGTTGGTCGCGGGCCTTTGCTTCATGTTTATCATCTGGGGCATCGTGCGCACCTTCGTGCATTTCCAGAATGACGGGAGCATGAGAATCGAAAGCGCCATCGGCCGCGACGGCATCGTGTACACGACCATCGACGCCAAGAAAGGCGGCCTCATTCAAGTCACCCTCAACACGGGCCTGGAAACGCTCCCGGCCGTCACGAGGGAAACCGAATCCATTTCGACCGGAAAAACCGTAACCGTCATCCAGCTTGATGGACCGAATCTACTCGTCGAAACCAAAACCAAATGAGCCTCGATCTAGTTTTTGTCGCCGTAGGAATCCTGTTCCTCGTCATCGTCATCGCGACCGCCCTCGGCCGCTACAAAATGTGCCCGCCCGATAAAGTCTTGGTCGTGTTCGGCAAAACGGGGGCGGGACAAAGTTCCCAGTGCATCAATGGCGGAGCAAAATTCATCGTCCCGATTTTTCAAAGCTACGGCTTCATGTCGTTGCGGCCACTCAATATCAAAATCGAGCTCGAAGACGCCCTCTCCTCCCAGAAAATCCGCGTCAGCGTCCCGTCGAACTTCACCATCGCGATTTCCAAAAAGCCCGAGCTGATGATGGCCGCGGCCAACCGCCTGCTCGGCAAGTCGGACGATGAAATCAGCCAACTCGCCCAGGAAATCATCACTGGTCAGATGCGCATCGTCATCGCCACGATGACAATTGAAGAAATCAACTCCGATCGGGAAAAACTCATTGGCGGAATTTCGAGCGGCGTTGAACGCGAACTGGAAAAATTGGGTCTCGAACTCATCAACTGCAATATCACGGACATTCAGGACAAGTCCGGGTACATCGAAGCGTTGGGCAAGGAAGCCGCGGCCAAGGCCATCAATGACGCGCAGATCCGCGTCGCCCAGGAAAACCAGCGCGGAACGGTCGGCCAGGCGGAGGCGGTGCGGGATCAAAAGATCAAGGTCGCCGAAGCCGAAGCCCGTCAGACCGTCGGACAGAATACGGCACAAATGGACATTGCAGATTCCAACGCCGCGCTGGCCAAACGCCAGGCCGAGGCGACCAAAGTCGCGCAATCGGCCAAGCTGGTCGCCGAGGCCGAAGCCGTGGCCGCCGGCTACGCGGCGCAGAAGACGGCCGAAGACGTGCGCGCCACAAAGGAACAGGCCGCGCTGAGCGCCACCGAAGTTTCCCGCGCCAACGTCGACAAACAAAAAGCGATTGTCGCAGCCGAGGCGGTCGCCGCAGTTGCCCGGACGGAAGCGGAAGGTCGCGCTTCGGCGCTGCTCACGACTGCAACCGCCGAAGGTAAGGCCACGCAGGCCCGCCTCGAAGGTGAAGCCGCGGGCCAAAAGGCATTGCTCAAAGGCAAGGCCGAAGGCTTCAAGGAATTGGTCGAGGCTTCAACCGGCCCGGAGGCCATCAGCCTCATCGTGGCCCAACAACTCACCGAGATCGTGCGGCTGACCAGCGACTCGGTTTCGAAACTGAAGATCGACAAGATCGTCGTCATGGACGGCGCGTCCGGCGCCGGAGGAAAAGGTGGTGTCGAGCGAATGGTGCAGGATCTTTTCAAAGGCACGATCCCGCTGCGGGAAGTCATGGACAGTCTCGGGGTAAAGCTCCCCGGCCTCCTCGGCACCGAAGCCGCCCCGGCGAAACCGACGGATAGCCCGAAGAAGGAGTAGTGCGAAAATCCCGCGTCCGCCCCAGATGCTTTAACCACTAAACCACCCTAATGAAGTACTCATCACGACCAAGGCTCCTCCGGGCTTCGGTGATGAGTGAGGCATCAGTGGATATTAGTGGTCAGAAAATCCCGCCGTTTGACCGTCATCTGCGTTCGTCGGTGATTGCCGTGGGGTCGGCTGCGAAATTCAGGTTCGATTGAGAAACCGTGGCCGCACCCAACATTAAGGGGAGTCTTGAACGTCAGGCCGCCGGGGCGATCCATCCACTTCGCGCTAGACTACGGGCGGGGGTTTACGATTAATCACGCATGGCCTGTACTGTTTTCACTATCGCCAATCAAAAGGGCGGCGTCGGCAAGACCACCACTGCGATCAATCTCGCGGCGGCGCTCGCCGAGCAGAAGATCCACACCCTCGTGGTCGATTTGGATCCGCAAGCGAACGCCACCAGCGCCCTCGGCATCGAAAAGCAGGAAGGCAAAAGCCTCTACGCACCCCTCCGCGGCGAGGCCAGTATCTTTGAAATGCTCACGCCGACCGCGTGGCCGCATCTCGCGTTGATCCCTGCGGAGGTCGATCTGGCCGCCATCGAGATCGAGTTGGCCCAACAGGAAAACTATCTACTTCGCCTGCGCAGCGTGTTGGAACCGGTGCGGAATTCCGGCGGCTATCGGGTGATCATCATCGATTGCCCGCCGGCGCTCGGCATGCTTTCGATGAACTCCCTCGCGGCGGCGGACCAGTTACTCGTTGCCTTGCAGTGCGAATACATGGCCCTCGAAGGCTTGGGTCAGATTTTGAAGGTCGTCGAACGCCTCAAGAATGCCGGAGTCAATTCGGCGTTGGAGGTGGGCGGCATTGTCATGACGATGTACGACAGCCGCATCAATCTCGCGAAACAGGTTGTCGAGGAAGTAAGGACCCATTTGCCGGACAAGATTTTCAAAACCCTGATTCCGCGCACGGTTCGCCTGAGCGAAGCGCCGAGTTTCGGCAAGCCGATCCTCGTGTACGATCCGTCCGGTCCGGGCGCGACCGCGTACCGGGCATTTGCGAATGAGGTGATCAAAAGGTTTGGA
>JAYVMJ010000310.1:0-4894 GCA_043759025.1 Verrucomicrobiota bacterium
CCCGCCCGTGTTCGCCCGGGCCCACGGGCCAGAGGCCCGTGCCACTTCCCAACCAAGCCGAAGCAAGCTTCGAGGTATCGGACCCACAGGGAATGAAAAAAGAGGCCTAAATCTGGTCAATCGCTTGGGTGGGAAACCATTCACTAAGTTGTTTCCGCAATCGAAGAAATGCTTCGTCGCCACAGTGACGCAGACTTATTTTTTCAGCGATACGACGATAAAGAGCAGACGACCTCGGCAAACCCGGGATTCGCAGTGCTGCCTCAAGGGCCTCTTTTGGTCGCACTGGTTTTTGGTTGGCATCGAACGCGAAACCCTTTCCGCGCAACCATTCTCGAACACTCTGCCCGCCGGTGGGCCATTCGATAACCTCCTCCACAGCGTTGTCGGAACCCCAAACCCAGACGTCCAATTCCGGTTCAATCACTATGGACTTTGCCCGCCCCTCCCAATGCGTGGATATTCGATGGTCTAATTCAACCTCAAGTGCTTTTGCGTCCGGCAAGTCAGTGCCGCAGCCCTCGAAATCTAGCATGAGTAACGCTCGTCTAAACCGTCGTTTTTCCAGAGCCAACATTTCGGGTCCATTTTTTCGTGCGCCCCCATCCCGCCCAGGATGCACCAGAAAGTCGAATTCTATGTCCCGAATCCCAAGCGCCTCCGGTCGGCTCAATGCACCCTTAAGGGCAAATTGCGCGTTCTTGTCGGCTACCAAAAGCACGAGATCCTTCATAGCCAGTTTTTTTAACTGAGAATGCCAGAAGCGAATAGAACGCCCAAATCAGGCTCGCCCTTCTTCCACTCTCGCAGCGCAGGATGACGGTCGCCGGACACGATGTCGGTCGCCCCATTTTTGTCTTTGGCGAAACAAAGCACATCACGCGGCTCAAGCATATTCAACGCGACGGGGCTATGGGTCGCGAGCAACACTTGGCTTCGGTAAATCGATGAGAGTGATTGCAGCACCGTTTCAATGGCCTGCGGATGAATTCCATTCTCCGGTTCTTCGATCAAAAATGTCCCCTCAATATCTGACAGATAGGCCGGGATCGTCAGTGTCAATAATCGTAGCGTTCCATCCGACGCCAGCCACGAAGGTACTTTTGCTCCGTTCATATACTCGATAACGAGATAACGATGTTTGTCTTCAGGTCGCTCTACAGAATCGACGTCCTTTATATCTTCCAAGGCCGTGCGCACATGCTCAAGCCAGGCGCGAAAACGCTTTTGATCCTGTCGCAATTCAGCCACCACCCAGGGCAAATTTGAACCGTCAGTCTGGAAACGTCGGCCCAACCCGGGTGGGCTTGGTTGGCGCATTAATTGGCTGTTCAATACGAACGGCTGGACTCCACTTTCCAACAAATTGCGAAACCAAGTGCTCACCGGAAAACTCTCTGAATCGGCTGGAATATTCGCCAAGGCCGATTTTCCGCGTCCGAGCTTGAATGATGGTGTGTAGGAATCGCGGCCTTCAGGGTAGTAGTTATCGTTTCCCCCCGGCTTTTTGCTAAGCGCTGATTTTTGACCTTTCTGTGATTTACTGATGAGGCTGGAATACTCGGTTTGAAGTGCTGGAAACAGTTCACGTTGGCCGAGCTTTGCAGCCGCGACAGGTTCTTTCAGCCAAAGGGTTTCGTAATCCAAACCAATTTCGTTGCTGTCGGGATCAAGTCCGACTTCAACCTCGTATCGAACGTGGGTAAATCGCCGTTTATCTTCAGCCATGAGCTTGTGCACCGCTTCCGGGATTTCCGCTTCCACAGCGAGCTGAAAAGAATTGCCCAAGCCCATCCACAATAGCTTCTCAAAGCTACTGCTCCGCAACCGCACCGTTTCCAAAACGCCTCCACGATTGCGTACCAAATCACCGAGAAATCCGATCACGTCCAGAAATGTTGTTTTGCCACTGGCGTTCGGGCCGACCAATGCGCGGAAAGACCCCAGCGTCTGATCCACTGATTTGAGGCAACGAAAGCGTTGTGTTTGAATACGGGTGAACATGCTTCGATAAATGAGACTATACCCGCTACTACAACTCAACTTTCCTCTGTGGCCAAGTATGGAGTGAGGTCTAAAATGCGCATCACCTGCGCCAAAAGGGACGATGCGCGCAGGAATGACGATACCCACCCCGGAGAGTGTGATACTTTCATTGTAGCGCCCGCGTACATAACAGGTAACTCAGACCGTGATCTTAATCCCTTTCCGCAAATAGGTGGGTACGTCGAGGTCCTGTCCTTCGAAGAGGTTGCGGTCGGATTTGTCGAACGAGCCGCGGTTTTCGACCGGTTCGCCCTGAAAACCAAATTCCTCCTGCATCGTCTTGGCGGCCTCGGCCTTCGCTATTTCCCGTTCCGTCGCCGTGCTGGCTGTTTTCACCGCAGTCTGGGTTTCCATGGCCACCGAACTCGTACTGATCGCCGTGGATTTCTCGGATCCCTTGCGCAGCGCCGGAGTCGTGGGCCGGCGGGTAAAGTTGCGACTGCCAAGGTCGGTCGTGCCGATCACACAAATCTCCACCTGCCCGTGCAAGCCTTCGTCAATGGCCGCACCCATGACCACGTGCGCCTCGCGGCCAAATTCCTCGGTGATCGCCGTCATCAGTTCGTTGACTTTTGTCAGGCTGAGATCCGCGCCGCCGGTGATATTAACCAGCAGTCGGTCCGCTTTGCGGGCGTATTCGGGAGTGTGCAACAAAGGGCATTGCTTAAGATCCTCAAGTGCGGCGAGCGCGGGATTTTCTCCCCCACCCACCCCAAGGCCGAACAGCGTCTTGCCGCCGCGTTGCCGGAAAACCTGCCGCAGCGCCGTGAAATCAACGTTGATGAGCCCGGTCCGCGAAAGCATGCCCCAAATGGACTTCACGCCACGACCAATCCACTCATCCGCGCGCGCGAATGAATCGAGCACACTCGTCTGCTCCGTGCCTTCCTGGAGCAGCATGTCGTTCGAAAGCGGGATGACGGCATCACATACGCGGCGCAATTCCGCCAGCGCTTCCTCGGCCTGTTTCCGGCGGCGTCCGCCTTCGAAACTAAAGGGCAGCGTGACAAACGCGATGACGACCGCGCCGGCTTCCGCCGCGATTTCAGCGACAACGGGTGCCGCACCCGAACCGGTGCCGCCACCGAGTCCGGCCACGATGAAAATCAAATCGGTGTGCTTCACGATCTCCGCAATTTTATCGGCATCGGCTTCGGCGGCCTTGCGTCCGATCTCTGGGTCGCCGCCGGCACTCAATCCGCGGGTCAGCGACGTACCAATCAGGATCTTGTCCTGCACCGGCGATGTGCTGAGCGCCTTGAAGTCGGTGTTGATCACAGCCAGCTGCAGCCGGTCCAGGTTTTCCATCTTGAGACGGTCAACCGCATTGGAGCCGCCGCCGCCCACGCCCACGAGTTTAATGCCGACGTCGCGATCGGTCAGCGCTTCGAGGGGAAGTTCATTTGGAGTCTGGTCCATGGCTTAGGAAGAGGCGAAAATTTTGGTGAGATTGCTGAGGAAGCCGGTCTTGCGACGCGGAGGCAGCGCGTGCTCATGGGCACCGCGCAGGCCGAACTGGAAAATGCCCAGCACGGTGCTGAACATGGGATCCTTCAATTCATCCTTCACCCACGAGGGCGATTCGCCGCGGCGGGCATTCAAGCCAAAGACATTGGCTGCGACCTCGTCAATTCCCGGCAACTTGGACGTGCCACCCGTGAGGATTACGCCGGCACCGCAATGTTCGGGCGCAAAAGCGGGACCGAGTTTTTGTTTGATCACTCCCAGCAATTCCTGGGTGCGGACGGTCGCGATGGTCTCGATCGCGGTTTTCGAAAATTGCTTGTCACCGAAGGACGCGTCGCCGTTCAGCCAGATTTTTTCGCTCTTGTCGCGGGTCTGGATGGTCGCGCGGCCGTGGCGCAGCTTGAGCATTTCCGCCTGCGCGGTGGTGACCCGCAAACCGATGCTGAGATCGTTGGTCAAATGGTCGCCGCCCACCGGCAACGTGCCCGTCACCAGCACGTGGCCGTCGCGATAGAGCACGTAATCGCTGATGCCCTTGCCCAGATTAATCACGAGCACACCGTGCTGGCGTTCCTCGGCCGTGGTGAGAAGCGAGCCATTGGCGAGACTGGACAAAACGAGTTCACGCACTTCGAGATGATAACCACCGACGACGTGGATGTTGTCGCTCACCTTCCCTTCGTGCCCGTGCACGATCCAGTAACCCACTTCGAGCCGTTGCCCGGAAAGATGTTCGGCATCGGGCACCGCCCGTCCGTCAAGCCGGAACGGCCGGCGGATTTCGTGAATCCGGGAACGACCGGCGGGCAATTCCTTTTCCTTGGCGAGATCACACACCGACGCAATATCGAGCGCAGTCACGGTGTTGTCGGCCGACTTCACGTTGACCGAAGCTTCATTATAGAAGCCGTCCAAGTGACCACCGGTTTGCGCGAGCCACACTTCCTCGATGCGGGCGCCCGCGCGCTTTTCCGCCATTTCCAACGCGTGATGAGTCGCCTCGCAAGCCGCCTTGTAGTCGACCACTTCGCCTTTCATCACCCCGCGCGACGGCGCCACGCCGACGCCGATGATATTCAGGCTGCGTCCGCGGGAGATTTCACCCACGAGGACGGCGACTTTGCCGGTGCCGATTTCGACGGCACCGATGATTCTGCTGCTGTTAGAGGTCACGTTTGCTTTTCCGTTGTTGAGAAGTTTGAAGGGAGAGAATGTTGGCGGGAAGCTTGGCGAGTTCCTCAGGCGTGTTGCGCATGCGAACCGGCACCTGACCCTCAATCGCCAGATTGACCGAGAGCAGGTTCGGGTCCGGCAGCACGCGCACGGAGTCGACGACGTAGTCGAGTTGGGCGATCTGTTTGCGAAAATCCCGCTTCCGGGT
>JAYVMJ010000311.1:0-4378 GCA_043759025.1 Verrucomicrobiota bacterium
GGGCGAGCTTTTGCAGCGCTTCCATGATGACTGAAATCATGGAGCGCACGCCGCCGGAAATGCGGAAGCCGGAGAGGGCCTCGCCGATGTCTTGGGCGAGCTGGATTTGATGCGGCAAGAACGGGTAGGCGTCGATAAAGGCGCGTTCGGAAAGCGTGCCCAGGTTGCGGGTGGATTTCAGGTCGGCGAGTTGGGCGAGTCCGCCCTCGTTGGTCGCGTAGAGAGGCTTAAGCTCCCCTTCCTTCGACGGGTGTTTTTTGAGAATGCGCTCCGCGATAACGCGGTTGATGCCGTCGGAAATAAGATGCGGTTTGAGCTCGAAGCGGGCGTTGAGGCGACCGACCAACGCGGGCTGGAAATTGGTGCGATCTACGACCTTTTCGAGGTCCTGCTGGCTGGTGCAGATGAGCCAGACTTTGCCTTTGCCCTTGTTGCCGATCATCTCGGCGAGGCTGTTGAGTTCGCCAATCTTCTCGTTGGAGTCGCCGATGAAGGTGCCCATCTCGTCGATGACGAAAATGAGATGTTGGGAACGTCCGCCACCTGGCTTTTGCTCATTCACCCAGGCGACGAGTTCATCGGCTATACCTTCGGCGGTGAGCTTGGAATGCTGGAAGGCGTCTTCCAACCCGTTGAGTGCGTCGTCCTCCGTCGGAAAGCTGGCGGGATCGACGGCGGGGAGAACTTTTGAGAGCCGGCGGCGAACCGTGGCAAGGTCGTCGCGCCCCTCCGGCGTGCGCCAAGCGACCTGATGTTTGGCCTCGAAGGTGGTTTCGAGTTTGCCGAGTAAGCCGGCGCGGTCGAGGCGGCGCTCTAGGCGGGCAACGACGAAATTTTCGGAATAGCCGAGGCTGCGGTAAAATTCACCGATAAGAATTTCCCCGATGGAGTTGGAGTTGGTGAGGCTCTGGCGACTCTTGATCTCGAAAGCGACGGTGCGCGCAACGGTGGTTTTGGCGATCTCAGCAAGACGAAGACGGATGTCGCGACCGCGCGACGTGTCATTGAGGTGTTTGGCAAACACCTCGATGCAGGTCTCGGCGGAACCGGCTGAGGGGGGCTCGTTCTGGAGTAAGTAACCTAGAATTTTAGCGAAGTGCGATTTGCCGGACCCGAAGAACCCGGAAAGCCAGATACCGCATACATCACGGGAATGCCCACCCCGGCGCAGCGAGTCGCTGACGGAGGTGTAAGTATCGAGGATACGCTTCAGCTCCTCCTCGATTTTATCGGTTAAAACGTATTCGCGCAGTTCCGTGGCGAGGGCGGAGCGGTCGAAGACTTTGACCACACCTTCGACTTTGACGGTGATGTCGCGGCGGATGAGTTCGCGGATAGTTGAGGGCATGCGGGGAATCAGATTTTGAAGGTAATCTTGACGGCGAGGTAGTTGCCGCCGTCGGGCTCGTTCATGAAGTGGAGCTTGCCGCCTCGGTCCTCGCCCGGAAATGCGATGAAGAGACGCAGGTGAAGGTCGCGCAATTGGCGCAAGACCTCGCCGTAGCGAACGAGTGGAAAAAGGGAAACTGTAGAGACGACGAAAAGGTTAATACTTGGCTGGCGGTCGGAATATTCCCGAAGGCGAGAGATGAGTAAGCGCTCGGCGCGTGCGGCCAGACCCTGGCGCGCGAGGCGATAATTTCGGAATTCGTCATCGCTGAGATCAGCAAGCTCCTCGGAGGTGAAGCAGGAGAAAAGGAATCCGGAGAGGTCGAATTGCTCGCACGCAACTCCCGCAGCCTTGAGCTCAGGGTAGCAACGATCCTGAAGCGCACTGCGCACGTCCAGCTCTCGCTCGGGTGGATAGATGAGCAAAAACGAGCTATCCGTAAGCACGGCGGCCTGCTGAAAAGGCTGCCATGCGGCGGTGAGTATAGCTTGAAGGGCGTCTTCCATGAGATGGCTTACAGAGAAAGTTCAATCACATCGGCTTGCATGCGGAAGCGCAATTCGCCCTGGCGGTTTAGCTCGGCGAGGACATCCACCACCTCGCCGGGAGCGATGCCGAGAATCTTGAAGGCCTTGTTGCGGATAGTTTCAGCAGAGGGCACGCCGGCCAACAAGAGGGAGCGGAGAAGCAGACGAACTGCGGCGGGTTGCAGGGATGGACGAACGGCGATCTTCCGGGTGCCGCCGGTTGCGAGGCCGAAGTCGCGGACGCTGGCGAGGTAGTGTTGGGCAACGTGCGTTAGTGTGGTGGGTGTCCAAGCGGCGACCTCTGGGTGCGAGGTCTTACCAAGGCGCTGGAAAAACACGGTGAGATCGCCAATGCGTAGTTCTGAAGAGGCTTGGCGAAGGTGGGGGAAAAGCCATTCGTGCGAGGTGAGGAACACCGTGCGATCATTGAGCGCGAAGAGGACGTAGCTAAGAAGCTGGCGGTCGTGTGAATCAGGGTAGGCTCGCCACTCGGCGAGAAACGCGGTGAACAGGGCGGAATTCGTATCGAGTAGGTAGCGGCCCTTGATCTCTTTATAGAGCTTGGCGCGGGCGCTGAGCGAAGCGCGGCCGAGAATATTGTCGTCAATGACGGCGGCTCGGAAGGCGGCGGCGCTATATTCTGGCACGCGCTCCATGAGCATAGCGAAGTCGGTAGCTAAAGCGGATCGTGAGGAAATGCGGGCAAGAAGGCGGCCATTTTTGTCGAGGCCTGGAACGGGAGCCGAAATGGATTTCATGCGGCTCCTTTTTCGATCAGTGCGTGAGGTAGATCGGTTATCGCAACCAGACGACCTCCCGAATGGGCCAAGATCGCGGCAAATTGAGTAGCATGATTGTTGAGGTAAGGAACGACCACGATGACCTGATCGCAGGGCAGATGAGTGCGAAGCAGTTGGGTGGTGCAGGTCTCACGTTCCCAGTCACGGTTCACGTTGAACTTGCACTCGATGGCGATGCGCGTGGAGCCAGCGACAAGGAAATCGGTGACGACGTTGCCGTTGCGGGCATAGGACTCAAAGGCGATGCCTGCCTCGGTGAGGATGCGGGCAACGGACTCGCGGAAATCAATGCTGAGGGTCTTTAACTCCAGATAGCGGGCAACGCGGTCTAGTTCGGCGGCGGAGATTCCGCCGGCCGGGGCGCTAATAGCAGGCTCTTCGTCTAGGGCGTCCGGTAAGCCCGAGTATCCGCTTAGAATTAGCTGCTGTTCCTCGGGCGTAGTGCAAAGAGCACCGATTAGTTTGGTGAGCGTGCCCTGTCGCGGGCGAGAAACGCCGTTAAGGATGCGGCTGATTGACGTGGGGGAGACGCTGATTTTATCGGCGAGTGATTGCCCAGTTATATCCCTCCTCTCCATCAAAATTCGCAAGGCATCACCTAGTCGGTTGCGGGATGGAAATAGTGGGGAGGTCATAACGCGTGGGATGGCGGCAGGCCTCTTATATTTAGCGTATTTGGCGTTATGTCGATGTTTTGGTAGGAAAAATAGGCTGCGAACTACAATCTTGGCGTTATCAAACGAAAATCTCGATCCCGCTCGGAAATCGGTGCACGACAGAAAAATCAGCAATGAGGCCGCTTGGGGTCGTGAACGAATACTGTCTCCGCCACCGTTGATACGGGTGCGCTACTGCCCCATTCGCTGCCCGCGCTGCTGCTGCTCGGTCATCCGATTCGCGACGGCCTGATGGGCTGCGGTGCGTTCGCCAGCCTGTTTGATGAGGGCTTCGGCTGCCTTCACGTCGCCGGTTTCGAGGAACGCTTTCGCCTCGTGCTTGGTGCGGATGTGGTCGGCTGGCCCCATTTCTTTCACCTGGAGTTTCTCGGTGATGAGCCGGAGCGCGTCGCTTTCTTGCCGTAGCGTGAGCAAGGTTTGGACTGTGATTGGGGAGTTTTCTTTCGGATTCATCGGATTCGGGTTCGGATATTAAAGGGGGCTTAGTTGGGCCGGAGATTAACCTTCTTGTAGCCGTTGGTGCAATGACGCACGACGGCCGTATGATCGGGAAGGTTACGAAACTCGTGGGGCTTGATCAGAAACTCCTCCACGCGCTGGTAGCTGTGGGCGGTGTGGTCCTGATGGACGGTGCGCGAACCGCGCTCGATCCAGTGCTTGCCTAGCGCGTTGGCGCAACGGAGGGCGTCGGTTTCGGACGCGGCGCGATACATGAAAAGGTTCTTCAAGTTGAGGGCGAGCACGTCGGCCTGCTCTTTCGTTTGCGGCGGAATGAGCGATTCGAAGGCTTGCGCTGATACTATAAGCATCAGCATACAGTCGCGCAAACGGTCGATGACGTTGAAATCGCTCGTGCCGTCGTGGCTGGCGGTGATGGCGTTTTGAAATTCGTCGCCGACGTAGATGAGCTGGTTGAGGGCGTATTTCTGATGTGGCGGGAGCGCGTAACGGCGCAATGCGTGCCGGTAGAGCAGCAGTTTCGCG
>JAYVMJ010000312.1:0-11414 GCA_043759025.1 Verrucomicrobiota bacterium
CGCGGCGCTGCTGCCGGAGGATTTCGTGCGGCGAACCCCATTTACCCGACTGCGGCAGTTGCCCCGCTATTTGCGCGCGATGCAGGTGCGGACGGAAAAATGGAAACGTGATCCGGCCAAGGACGCCCAACGCGCCACTGAATTGGCGCCATTTGTCGCAGCGCTGCGCCGGCAGTCCGGAAGTGCCGGCAAAGGCTCGGGGGCCAAGGTCCAGCCAGTTGGCAACCTGGCCGGCGA
Organism: Verrucomicrobiota bacterium; assembly: GCA_043759025.1. Classification (GTDB taxonomy): domain Bacteria; phylum Verrucomicrobiota; class Verrucomicrobiia; order Opitutales; family Opitutaceae; genus Lacunisphaera. The sequence continues at coordinate 238 of JAYVMJ010000312.1, forward strand.
CACCGGTGCGCTCGATGATTTCCGCTGGTTGGTGGAAGAGTTTAAGGTGAGTTTGTTTGCGCAGGAACTGGGCACCACGGAACCGGTTTCAGTGGTGAGATTGCAACGGGCGTTGACTGAGTTCGGAGGGGAAATTCCCATTTCGGCATCATCGCAGCCTGTACCTTTAACCCCCAAGGGTATCACACCGGCCACGACGGCGAAGAAGACCGCACCGCTAAAAAGCCTGGGCGCGCTCGACCAACTTTTTCGGAAATAGAACCCCTTTGCGGTTGTTTTGGCCGGGTTCCGGGGTACGGTTTGGACAACCCCTTACCCCTATGGATACCACAATTGCTACATTGTTGGAGCAGAAGGACGGCGCGGTTTTCACCATTCCCACAACGGTGACCGTGGCAGAAGCAGTTCAGGAAATGAACGCTCATAAAGTCGGTTCGGTACTCGTGATGAACGGTCTCAGGCTCGCCGGAATCTTTACCGAGCGCGACGTGTTGCGACGCGTGGTGGGCGCGGATATCGATCCGCGCTTTACGCCGATTACGAAGGTCATGACCGCCGAGGTGTTGACGATCGAGCCGACGGCAACCGTGCAGGAGGTAATGGATATTTTTGCCAACCGCCGTTGCCGGCATTTGCCCGTCATGATCGAGGGCAGATTGCTCGGGTTGATTTCAATCGGGGATGTGTCGCGTTGGGTGGCAAACTCGCATCGGGTTGAGGCGGAATCGTTGCGGCAGTACATCGCGGGCGCGCTTTCGACCTGAACGCGATTATTTTTCGCGCATCAGGCTGTTTTCAGGGCCGGCCGTGAAATTTGGGGCCGGTTTTGGAAACACCCCGGATCGCAATGGGGGGTTAATTCCCTTGCGGCTTACGCGGTCGTTGTGGCTTCTTTTCGACAGATGACGGTTACGAACCTGCCTCTCAAAACGGCCGAAATGACGCGCCGGGAAATAGCGTTGCGGGTCGAGGCTGAGATGACCCGGCTGCTTTACCGTTCCGCCGGTTTCGGACTTGTTTCCAATTTTGTTCTAGCGGGGATTTTGGTTACCGGGCTGTGGACCTATTTCCCGCCGGTGTTGACCTTGGGTTGGCTGGCGGGAATCAGCGTGGTCTCGCTGGCGAGGTGGACGCTCAGCCTGCGATTTGCCAGTCAGGTGCGAATCGAAGGCGAGCTGCCGTACTGGCGAAAGCTGTTTTTCTGCGGAGTCGTGGTGGCAGGCGGAGTATGGGGCATCGGCGGCTGCTTGTTTCTCAGCACGGGCGATTTGCTGCCGCGCTGCCTCGTGGTTTTCATCATTGCGGGCTTGAACGCCGGAGCGGCGAGGTCGCTTGCGTCGGTCCGCAGCTGTTATTTGGTTTACGCCATAACGACGCTGTTGCCTGTGCTGGTGGCGTTTGCCACCTACAAGGAAGCGGGTAATTGGACTCTGGTCGCATGTACGATTACCTATGCGCTTTTCCTGATCAATACGGCGCGGTTGCAGGCGGCGGATTTGCATAAACTCTTCACGCTGGTTTTTGAAAATGAGGAATTGGTGACAACCCTCAGTGACGCCAAGAATCGCGCGGAGGCGGCGAACCTGGCGAAGAGCGAATTCCTCGCCACGATGAGCCACGAGATTCGCACGCCGATGAACGGCATCATTGGCATGTTGCAATTGATCAGTGATTCCCCGCTGACCACCGACCAGCGGCAGCAGGTCAGCCTGGCGGGAAAATCAGCCGACACCTTGCTCCGGTTGTTGAACGATATTCTGGATTTGTCGCGCGTGGAGAGTGGGAAACTGGAATTTGAGGCGATTTCCTTTTCGCCGGGGGAAGTGACGGAGGAAGTCGCCGCGTTGTTCAGGACGCGCGCGAGCTTGAAGGAATTGCCCGTGCGTTTCGAGGTGGACGCCGACGTTCCGGCGCTCGTCACGGGCGATCCCACGCGGCTGCGGCAGGTGTTGCTCAACCTCGCGGGGAATGCGGTTAAGTTTACGGAGAAGGGGAGCGTGGAGCTTTCCGTGCGGGCGTTGTCGGTCGACGACAACGTCGCGATCCTGCGCTTTTCGGTGAAGGACACCGGCATCGGGATGGACGAGGCGACGCAGGCGAAACTCTTTGAGAAGTTCAGTCAGGGCGATAATTCGACGACGCGGCGGTACGGCGGATCGGGTCTCGGGTTGGCAATTTCGCAGAGTTTCGCGCGTCACATGGGTGGCGAGATCAAGGTGGAAAGCGCACGCAGCTGCGGTTCGACGTTTTATTTTGAGCTTCCCCTGCCGATTGCCAACCGGCCGCGGCCGGTCAGCACGGCCCCGATGATGGTGGCAAATCCCTTGCGGGGACGAATTCTCGTCGTCGAGGACGATTGGGGAAACCAGCGCGTCATCGAAATGTTTTTGCGGAAGCTGGGGCTTGAACCGGTGTTGGTGGACAACGGGGCGGAAGGCGTGGAATTGGCGACGAAGCTGGACTGGTCCGCCGTGCTGATGGATTTGCAGATGCCGGGCATCGATGGCTTCGAAGCGGTGAGGCGGATTCGCCAGCGGTTGGCCGGACGGCCGCTGCCCATCATCGCGCTCACGGCGAACACTCGTCCTGAAGCCCGGGCGGCGAGCGAGGCGGCCGGCATGGACGGATTTCTGAGCAAGCCGGTGCGACAGGCGGAACTCCGCGCGTGTTTGGAGCGTTGGTTAAAACCACACACCTAAAAAACAAAGAGCGCGCGACAGGTGGGAGGAGGATTGTTTTTTATCCGCCGCTGAGTACGGTACCGCGTATGAACTACTCCCGCATTTTCCTCGCCGCCCTTGCCTTGGGCGTTGGTGCCTCGCTCAGTGCAAAAGTAATCACCAAGCCGGTCGCCTATGAACAGGGCGGCGTTAAACTGGAAGGATTTCTTGCCTATGATGACGCCCAGGTATCGACCGATAACAAGGCGCCGGGCGTGTTGGTGGTGCCGGAGTGGTGGGGTTTGGACGATTATCCGAAGGGGCGGGCGGAGCAGTTGGCGAAGCTCGGTTATGTGGCGTTTGCGATCGATATGTATGGTGGCGGAACGTCCACGACGGATGCGAAGAAAGCCGGCGAACTCGCGGGTCAGTTTTACGGTAAACCACTGATGGCCGAGCGCGCACAGGCCGGGCTCGATCAACTGCTGGGCACGGGATTGGTCGATGCAGGACGGGTGGCGGCAATCGGGTATTGTTTCGGCGGATCGACGGTGCAGGCGCTCGCCTATTCCGGAGCGCCGCTGGCCGGCATCGTGAGTTTTCACGGTGGCCTCATTCCGGTTCCCGCCGACGCCGCGGAAAAGAACAAGGCCAAGTTTGTCATCTGTCAGGGGGCGATGGATCCGCTCGTGACCAAGGAAGCGGTGGACACTTTCATCAAATCGATGAACGACGGAAAATTTGATTACCAGTTTGCCAGTTATGCCGGCGCCGTGCACGCGTTTACGAACCCCGGAGCCGATAAGGTCGCGGCGGCCAACGGACTGAGTGGTAAGATCGGCTACAATGCCGCGGCGGACCACCGTTCGTGGGCGTTGATGAAAGATTTCTTCAATGAAATTTTCGCCAAGAAGTGAGCAAGGCAACCGTTTTTACCCACCGGAATTGCGATACGTGTCGCAAGGCGGTCAAATGGCTGGGGCGCCGGGGAATTGAATTCGTCGAGCGACCCATCCGCGAAACGCCGCCCACGCCGGTCGAGCTGCGCACGATGCTGGCGGCGCTGAACGGCGAACGGCGGCGTCTGTTCAACACGTCCGGTACGGATTATCGCGAACTCAAGCTTGCGGATAAAATGCCGGCCATGAGCGACGCGGAAGCGTTTCAATTGCTTTCCCAAAACGGCAATTTGGTGAAGCGGCCTTTTCTGCTGGGCTCGAAAATCGGACTGGTGGGTTTCGATGAGGAGGAATGGTCGGCGGCCTTTGATCGGTGATGGGGACGAGACGCGTGACGTTGGGCAGTGCGGGATTTTTTGATCCAGCCTGATTCCCTGTAACTTTTTTTGACTTGGCGTGTTGTCATCACACACGCCTATGAAAACATTCATCACTCTGCTAACTCTCGGCGCTTTGCTGGGAACGCCCGCCTGGCTTCACGCCAAGATCACTCGCACGGTCGAAAAACAATTTACGGTCGAATCCGGCGGAAGCCTGAAAGTGCAGACCTCCGGTGGTGACATCGAGGTGGTCACCGGCACGGGCAACGAGGTTAAGGTCACGGCGAAGGAGCGGATCAACGCCGATTCGGAGGAGAAGGCGGACGAAATTTTGAAAGACCTCACCCTGACGATTGAACAAGACGGCAAGAACGTCACGGCGACGGCCAAGTATGAAAAATCGAACGGCTGGCATTGGGGCAACACTCCCGTATCGGTCAGTTTTACCGTGGTGGTGCCGAAGCAATACAACGTCGATTTGAACACCTCGGGTGGCGACATCGGTCTTGAAAGCATCAGCGGTCGCGCGCGGTTGCGGACCAGTGGCGGAAATCTCAAGATCGACCGGATCGACGGTGAAGTGGATGGCAACACCTCGGGGGGGAATATCAGTTTGCGGGAGGGGACGGCGAACGTGAAACTGAGCACCTCGGGTGGCAATATCCACGTGGAGCGTGCCGGCGGTGAGGCGGATCTTTCGACCTCGGGTGGCGACGTTGTGATTGAGTCCGTGCGCGGCCGGGTGAACGCCTCGACCTCGGGGGGAAATGTGAAGGCGTCGATCGAAGGCAGTTTGAAGGGCGATTGCGATCTTTCGACTTCTGGCGGCAACGTGACGGTGTCAGTGGAAAAGAACGCGGCGTTCGATCTCAAATCGCACACGAGCGGCGGCGAGGTGGATGCGGACGGCCTCAATATCACGATCGAGAAAGGCGGCCTGCGCAAAAACAACCTCTTCGGCAAAGTAAACGGCGGCGGTCCGTTGCTTTCGCTGGGGACGAGTGGAGGCAGCATTCGGATACAAGCCAATTGATTTTTCCGGCCGGAAAGTTAGGGGGGTGTATAGGAAGCCAGCGCGAAAGCGCTGGCTTCTGATTTGACGGTGTTTTCAATTCCAGTGTGGGTCTTATTGATACACATACACACCTCGACTCGTTTGCCCGGCGTAACGAGCTCGGCCCGATCCTGGATCGGGCGCGCGCGGCGGGATTGGAGAAACTCGTAACGATCGGAACCGACACGGATGACTGGCCGCTTTATCGCGAACTGGCGCAAGCGCATCCGGGCCTCGTTTCCTTTTCAGTGGGGCTGCATCCCTGCAGCGTGGGCGCTGATTGGACCAGTCGGGTGGCTGGCATCAAATCTTATTGGCTGGCAGGCGGTGCGATTGCGGCGGTTCCGGTGGCGTTGGGTGAGATCGGCCTCGACCGGTTTCATTTGTCGAAAGATCCCGGTGAGGCGGAAAGGATTTTTGCCTGGCAGAAAGCCGCCTTCATCGAGCAGCTTTCAATCGCGAAACGATTGGCCTGTCCGGTGGTGGTTCACTCACGCGGAGCCTTTGTTGAATGCGTCGACCTGATCGATGCGTCGGGCGTCGATTGGCGGAAAGTCGTGTTTCACTGTTTCACCGAAGGACCGTTGGAAATCGCCGAGCTGATGAAGCGCGGCGGCTGTGGTTCGTTTACGGGTGTCATCACCTATAAAAATGCGGACAACGTGCGGGCTGCGGCGCTGGCGCAGGGGCTTGAGCGATTGATGATCGAAACTGATGCGCCCTACTTGACGCCGGTGCCGCATCGCGGAAAACCGAACGAGCCGGCATTTCTTCGGCATACCGCGGAATTTTGCGCGGGGTTATTTGGGGTGGATTACGAAAAGCTGGCTCAGATCACGACCGCGAACGCCAGGCGATTTTATGGGTTGTGAGCGATGCTTCCGTTGCGGCGTAGCGGGCGAAGTTCGCCGATAAACCTAGAAACCGGAGTTTGACGCAGAGTACACCGAGGTAAGCACGGAGTGCACAGAGAAATATCGCAGGAGATTGCCCGAATGCACTGCAGCGGTTTAATTGGAACCGTAGCCGCCTGCGTTTCAATTCCGATGGAGCGGCAGCGACCCCGCTGCCGTGCTCTCGTGGGCGAGGTCGCTCACGCTCCAGTTTCAGATATCCTGATCCCGAGGAATGAGGGTGAGCGCAACTTCACCGCGAATCGGGGAAAAATACATTCAACGCGGAGCAGCGGAGGAGGCGGAGCTTGACGTGATGGGGCAGTGGCACGGGTCTGAGGCTTCACCGCGCATGCCTCTGCGGTGGTGGAGCCCGACCTCTCCCTCGACAGGCTCGGGACCTTGAGCTGGTCGAAACGGGCGGGCGGGTTTTGCCACGTGAGCCGGTACCCAGCGCGCCCGGAGGTCGCGCTCCACCTCGATCCAGTTCATTTGGTTTGGGCCGTGACAGGGCTCAGCTCGTTTCTTCGTTCCTACTCTCTCCGCGGGCGGGGATCAGGAGGTCTGGGTTTGCCGCCGCCCGCCTCCGCTCCTTCCAAACTCTCGGAGTTTTGTGACGAGATCGAACTGCGGTATTTTGCCCACAAAAAAAGCCGGTCGGAGAGAACGGCTTGGAAAGAGGGTGGTGGAGGAAGGTGGCGGCAGCGCGATTACGCTTCGTCGAATTTTTTGGCAAAGAGAGCCTCAAGGTCAGTTAGCATCAGTGGGGCATCTTCGCCCGTGGCGATGAATTTGACCTTCGTCCCTTTGGCGGCGGCCAACATCATGAGGCCCATGATGCTCTTGCCATTGACCTGCTCCTCGTCCTTTTCCACGAAGACCTCGGCCTTATATTTGTTCGTCACCCGGACAATCATCGCGGCCGGACGGGCATGAATTCCCATCTTGTTTTGCACGAGAAGTTCCTTCACGTGGGTACCGGCTGGCGGAGTGTCGATCTTTTCCATTGCGGTTGGGCTGGTGGGTCGGGTTAAAAAGGAAAGGTTTAAAAGCCCGGTTGAGGCCCGGCTTGCAATCATAAAGACCCCCCTATGCCAGCCTTTGCCATTATCGTTCCCTGCCGTTTGGAATCTACACGATTCCCTCGTAAATTATTACATCTCATTAAAGGAAAGCCTCTTGTGGTGTGGGTTGCGGAGCGAATTGCGGCCCAAGCCCCGGATTATCCGCTGTGGTTTGCGGTTGATCATGAGCTTCTGGCTGAATGCCTTGAAAGAGCTGGATTCAGGCCAATCATGACCGATTCCAATCACGCGAGCGGTACGGACCGGATTGCAGAAGCTAATCGAACAGTGCGAGCGAGTTACGTATTAAATGTTCAGGCCGATGAGCCATTGGTCAGCGCGGGTCAATTGCAGGCGTTGGCCCGGTTAATTCAGGGAGATTGCCCGATGGCGACGCTCTGCACGCCGTTTAAGCGGATCGTGGATTTCTATAACGCGAACCAAGTAAAGGTCGTGAAAACCACTGGCGGCCGGGCGCTTTATTTCTCCCGTTCGCGCATGCCCTTTTCGCGCGATCTCGGCCTGACGATCGATGACGCGTGGCTGGCCGCAAATCCGTGTTACAAACATTTGGGGCTCTACGCGTATCGCGCGGACTTTCTGGAAAAATTCGTGGCGATGCCTCCCGGATATCTGGAGCAGATCGAGAAATTGGAGCAGCTGCGTGCTTTGGAAAATGGTTACTCCATCGCGATCGACGTGAGCGCCGATCCCAGCATCGGAGTGGACACGCCCGATGACGCAAAGAAGTTTGAGGCGTACCTCGGCACGTGAGAAAGCGGCGGAAACTTTAAAGGGGCCGGGTTGCGGATATTGAGGTTTAATTTGCCAGCCTCGTGCGGAATGGGCCACGCGATGGCCGTCGGATTCCCTGTCTTTTCATCCTTTCACCGCGGGTCAAAATAGAAAAAGGGTAAAAAAGAAATCGGGGCAAACAGCCAGCAAATCGAATAGGGCCAAACACGCCCGGTCAGCGTTCTCCAGCTAAGATATTCCACACGGATTCGGTTTGCTTCAACAAGCGCGAGGATGTCGCCGCGCCTTCCCTTGGACTCCAGTTCGTCAAGCCGCCGGGAGAATGATTTACTCCCGGCGAGATGCTTTTCCGCTTTGTGAAAAAAAAGCGCAAACGCCACGATCAATGCAAATAAACGTAGCCAGGAATGAGGCACGCTCCAGCACCCACAGATTGCGAGGAAAGCCAGATGGCTTCCTCCCCCATCGCGGACTGGTACTTGTTGAGATCGGTCCGAATCGCTTCCAGGTATTTTTGGTAATCCATGAAATTCAAATTGCGGGCTGGGAATGGCGGCGTGCAAGCCGTCTTTTTTCCGGTATCAAGCGACGTTGCGTGCATTCCGAAAGCTGCTGCATTCCTGGCGGAATATCCGTTCCTCCGGCAAGAAATACACTGCCTGACACTTTGTTATCTTTCGCTTTGTCCTGTAAGTTTGGCCGCCGGGCGGGTCGGATTGCCTTTGGGATCTTTGAAGGGAATGCGCATGGGCGAATCAGAGTGATCGGCTGTCGAGGTGCGTGATCCAGAAAACTTCGCAGGCGCCGCCGCCGGTGTCGGTGCGGGAGAGCGAGGAGCGCCAGTGGTAGCCGTCCGCACCGGTGACTTCGACGAGGTATCCTTCCATCGACACTACTTGGTGGCGTTTGACGGCGAGTAATTTTTCGCGAATCTCGTCCGTCGCTGGAAGGCAATGCGTGTTGGCGGAGTGACTGGCGATGGCGCCGGGATCGAGCGGAGGTTCCCCGGCGCAACTGTATTCGTACCACCGTCCCGACTGGCTGATCGAAAGATCGTTGATCACCGACGCCACCGACATTGGGCCCCAGCCCAGCGCGAGATCGACGGGGCTGAGCGGAGCTCCCGGATCAAATCGATAGCGGTCACGGCTGAGCGTGACGGCGGTGATCTTGTAGCGGGCGAGTGGCGTGATCGTATAGTTGCCGTGGAGAAACGGCGCCGGTAGATTAGCGCTCGTTTGGATCGGATCGGCGGCGGCGGGCATGCCGCGCCATTTGGCCGGCGTGTCGTGAAAATAAAGCCATCCGCCAACAATCAGGGCGGAGAAAAACAGAAATTTTTTCACGCAGGAAAACTACGGGGCCCGTAGCTTCCATCAAACTCCGTATCTGGCCGGAATCAGATTTTACCGGCTTTTCGTTTCTCGACCATCTTGTAGAAATCCTCGAACAGCGGATCGGCGTCATTCGGCCCGGGTGCGGCCTCGGGGTGATATTGTACCGAGAAAACCGGCAGTTCCTTGTGACGCAGGCCCTCGACAGTTTGGTCGTTCAAATTGATTTCCGTCACGATCGCGCCGCGATTTTCCAGCGATTTGGGATCGGTGGCAAACCCGTGGTTTTGTGCGGTGATGGAGACCTTGCCGGTTTCGATATTTTTCACCGGCTGGTTGCCGCCGCGGTGGCCGAATTTCAGTTTGAACGTTTCCCCGCCGAGTGCGTGCGTGAGCATCTGGTGGCCGAGGCAGATCCCGAAGATCGGGTAATCGGGCAAAAGGCCGCTGACGGTTTTGTGAATGTAAGGCAACGCGGCCGGATCGCCGGGGCCGTTGGAAAGAAATACCGCGTCCACTCCGGCGGCGCGCACTTCCTCGTGCGTGGCGGTGGCGGGGAAAACATTCACCTCGAAACCGTGGCGGACGAGTTTGCGGAAAATGGTGTATTTTGCGCCGTAGTCGAAAGCGGCCACCTTGAATTTTTTCGTCGGCGTTTGGATCGCTCCGCCGCTGGTGCCGACCGGAAGGTATTGGGCATTGTGGCGCGCCGCGTCGTTTGCGCGCCAGATGAAAGGCGTCTGGCACGTCGTGTCCTTCACGTAATCGCTGCCGGCCATGTCACGCCAGTTCTTGGCACGCTCGACCGCCTCGGCATCGCTGAGCGGCAGGGTGCTGAGACAGCATTTCATCGAACCATCGATGCGCAGCTTTTTCGTCAAGGCGCGCGTGTCGATGCCGCTGAGGCCGGGGACGCCGTACTTTTTCAAGTAGTCGGTGAGCGACATCGTGCTGCGCCAATTGCTGACGATCGGGGAAACTTCGCGGACCACGAGACCGGAGCAGCGCGGGGCGGACGCTTCCTCGTCCTCGGCATTCACGCCGTAGTTGCCGATTTGCGGCGCGGTCATGGTCACGATCTGGCCGAAATAGGACGGGTCCGTGATGATTTCCTGATAACCGGTCATCGACGTGTTGAAAACGCACTCCCCGGCAATGGTGGCCTCGGCGCCGAAAGCGGTGCCATGGAATACGCTGCCATCTTCGAGGGCGAGTACTGCGGGCTTGGTGTGGGACATCGAAGGGTGACGAAAAGACGTCCGGTCCCGCGTGCCAAGGGGAAAGATGCGCTGTGAATAAACTCCGGCGGGATGCCAGAGCGGCTGCCGGGAGGCCCACAATCCATTTTAACCACGGATTACACGGATGACACCGAAACGGAAAGATCGATTCAATCTTCAGAAGGGTTAACCGCTAATGGTTTCGCGCAATGGGGACGCGTTCTGCAATAGGCTGACAATCATGGTGCCCACGAAACCCACGAAGGGACACGAAACCAATACAGGGAAGTTTTTGAAAATATCGGCCTGCGATCAGCACGCTCCCAAGGAACAAAGGCACGACGACGACTTGCCCCGCCGAAGCCTTGCGCGAAGGAGGGTCCGTCGGCGGACACCGCGGGGAATTCATGATAATGAATTCATTAGCGATTCAAGCCTCCGGCCCGGTTCGATCTCCAGAATTTTTTACCACTAATGGGTTCGCTTAAAACAGACGCGAACCCTACAAAATTCCCTCCGACTAATCGTCTCCGGGATTGGGTCGGAGGCGTCCGCTCACCGCGGACGGGATGCGTTTCGATCGCTTTGTGTCCTGCGTTTGCCCGTTTAATTCCGTATGTCCATGTATTGGTCTTTGTGACCTTTGCTTCCTTGGTGTAAAAATTTCAGTTTCGACCCACAGGAGGTTTAACCACAGATTGCACAGATAAATGCAGGATATAAATACCCCGAGTCTGAGCTTCCGTTGCCTTTTTATCCGGATCGTAGCTGTGTCATCTGTGGTTAAAACTCAGAACTCTAAACGGATCCATGCAGAAGACTTGCCCACGAAACACGAAACACGAAACACACGAACAGCACGAAAATCAGACGGATGCGCCGCGATTCATGGTCCTATTCAGTCCACCGTTAGGTGA
>JAYVMJ010000313.1:0-3085 GCA_043759025.1 Verrucomicrobiota bacterium
GGACGTTTGCGGGTGTTTGGCGGTTCGTGATTTTAGGAAGGCGATGAGGTCGTTCATTTCGTCGGGCTTTAAATTCTGGGCGAAGGCGGGCATGTTTACGCCGCCGTTGGCGATGCGTAGGATTAACTGGTCGCGTGCGAGGCGGTCACCAACATCCGTGAGATTTGGGCCGCGGCGTCCGCCATTGTTTCCAATCAGATGGCAGTTTAGACAACCCTTGGAATGGAATAGTTTCGCGCCGGTAAACACCGGTCCACTGGTCGCGCCGACGACTTCCGGCGCCAACGGTTGCGCGTCGAAGTTCGGCGACCAAGGCGATTTCGCGCCGGCGTACCACAGTGTGCCGATCATCAAGGTCACCAGCACCACGATCGCAACGGCCCACGGTCGGCGGCTTGGGCTGCGTTCCCCGCAGTTGAAGAACACCGGTAGGAAAAAGAGAATGGCGCCGGTCAACACCGGGCCGAGGATGATAAAATAATCTTCGATCGAACGTGGCATCAGCGCGAGGATCGCGAAATACCAGAGCAGGTACCAATCCGGTCGCGGATTTGCTTTGATCAGGCTGGGGTCCGGCGGGTTGTCCAGCGCGGGTGGACCCACAAAGTAAGCCAATGCGATCAGCCCCATCAACAGAGCGAGGCCGAAGACCACGTCGCGCCATGCGGCGTCCGGCCAGAACGGCACGCCCGTTTTTTTCATGCGGGCTTCGTATTCCGGTCGGTAAGTTTTTGGGTCGACGGGTTGGCCCGCGACGGGTTCCTCGGAGATTCCGTGGCGCAACACGAGCCACAGGTGCAAGCCCACGAACGCGAAAATCAGCGCCGGCATGACAAAGACGTGGAAAACGAAAAACCGACTCAACGTCGCGCCGCCGATCGTCGCGCCACCAAGGAGGAATCGCGCGACGGCATCGCCGATCCACGGAATTCGTCCGGCTTGTTCCGCCGCGACGACGACGGACCACACGGCGTTTTGATCCCAGCGGAGCAATTGTCCGGTGAAACCCATCACGAGAGTAAACGCGAGCAACAGCACGCCCGTCATCCAATTCAGTTCGCGGGGATATTTGTAGGACGCGCTGATAAAAACCTGCCCCATGTGCAGTCCCACCATCAATACCATGGCGGACGCGCCGTAATAGTGCATCCCGCGCATAAACGCGCCGAACGCCGCGTCCTCCGTGATGAATTTTAAGGTCTGATAGGCCTGCGAGGCGGAGGGAATGTAAGCGAACGCCAGCACGACCCCGCTGAAAACCTGCACGCCCAACGCGAGCATCGTGGCGCTGCCAAACACATACCACCACCGGGCTTCGCGCGGCACGAGATGCGTGGCCATCGGCACGACGAGTTCCGCGATCCCGGTGCGATCATCGATCCAGTTCCAAAGGGCTTTGAGCAGGCGCATGGTCGGCGATTAGGCGATGGGGAGCGGACGGGTTTGCAACTGGACTTCGCCATTCACCACCCGCACGGGATAACGCGTGAGCGGGCGCGGCGGCGGTCCGGCCGCGACGCGGCCGTCGTTGTAGTACACGCCGCCATGGCAGGGACACATGAAAAGATTCGCGTCGGCCATCCACCGCACCGGGCAACCGAGATGCGAACAGTTCACCGCAAACGCCACAAAGTCACCGTTGTCCAATCGCCGCAACCACGCCGCGGTGCGCGCCGTTACTCCGGCCCAGGGCAATGGCGAGGGATCGATCAGCGTCACGTTCACTGTTTCGCCGATCTTAAAGTCGTTCAGCTTGCCCACGCTGCGCCACTGTTGCGGAGTCTTCTGGAGCAACGGCGCAAAAATGAAGCCGATGCCCGGGAGCGCCACGGCCGCCGCGCCCAAGGTGCCGAGGCCGATGCATAAACGCGTGAGAAAACGGCGGCGGCTGAGCTCCTCGGGAGTGGCCGACGGCTGGCAAGTGCAAGGCGAGTCAGTGGGAGTGGGTTTTTCTTTCATGGCGAATTTCCTTAATCCAACCGGCGAGCGCGAAACCGAAAACGCAGAAGCCCATGAACAGGGTCATCCACGAGGAGATCAATCCCCAGAAAAGCAGGGTCGTGCCCATGGCGAGAAATGCCGGGTAACGAGTGCCGCGCGGCAGAGGCTCAGCCGGAAGTTGTTCCCAGTTGTCGCGTGGATTTGGCGGGAGGGGATTCATGAGATTTTTGCGGGGACAAGGTGGCGCGCACGCGCGAACCAACGCGTAATCTGGGCGAAAATCGCGGCGAGATAAATCAGGCACATGGGCACCCACATGAGCAACCCGCCGATCTGTTGGTCGCGTTCCGGCGAAATATTCCAGCCATCGCGGATCATCGGTGACAACCCGAGCGCATCAGCCGGTGGGACCGTGTAGATCGAGCAGACGGTGACCGGTGAAAATGTGATGATGATGCCAAGGATGCTACACGTGACGCACGCGCTGAACAGATAAAGGACGGCCGCAGGCGGCGACAGTCGCTCGCTATCGCAGGGGGCGAGGATCTGCCTCCAGAACAGACTGCCGAGGACGAGCAGTGACAAGGTTTGCAGGGCATGGATCGGGCGCGACGACACCGCCGCGTCGCAGAGCGCCGGTGCATGCCAGAACCACATCGCGCCGACTCCCGCGAGCCAGCCGAAAAACGGAATTCGCAGGAAGCGCGGACCTCGCTCGAGCGAGAGTTGTCGCGGCAGACTTAGCATCAGCAGCCCGGGCGCCACCAACAACAGTATGATGTGCTGGGTCATGTGTGCACTGAAGAGATAGCCGTCCGCGAGCGTGTTGAGGGGCGAAAGCAGCGTGAGGAGCAAGAGCGCCATTGCGGCCAAAAACCAGCCGAAGCGGCGACGATCGCGAAACACGAGCGGATAAAGAACCAGCGCGAGGGCGACGAGGCCCAGAGTCACCGGATTCCACGTCCAGCCGGAGAGGATGAATTGTGCGGTGGTCATCGGAGGTGAGGTAAAAGATAGACGACAAAAAACACCAAAATCCAAACGAGGTCGACAAAGTGCCAGTAGAGTCCGATCGCCTTCAGTCCCGGCGCACGGCCAGTTTTAAAATCTCCGGCGCACGCCAAGCCGAGCAACACGAGCAGCG
>JAYVMJ010000314.1:0-8103 GCA_043759025.1 Verrucomicrobiota bacterium
GTGTTTCTACGCCCGTTTCCCTCAACATCCAGGCCGTTTTCACTCCAATCCTAAAATAACCCCGAATGGCATTAGGGCTAGGGAGGAGTCCCTAACCGACTTAAATAATATCATGCTGGGGAAACTTTTTTGGAAGTTACGCGTCAGAAGGGAGTATTGGCCGATCTCTCTTCATGACGCTCCATATAATAGAATCCTTGCTCCTCGTTGGAACCTCAATTGCCGCCGCTGCGGTGGCGGTGGTTTGCGTGCTGGGATTAATCGTATGGCTGGCGGGCAGTGAGCTTCGCTCCCGGCCGAAATAGGCGGCTTGGTCTCGGTGTCGGTGCTTGGCACTGGGGCTCCCATCGCGCAATGTGGCGTGATGGATATTCAAGAGCGATTGACCCGCCATTTGGGTAAAACTCCGGACGTCGAAAAGGCTTTTTTTATTGCCGCAAACGCAACGGTCATCGGCGATGTTACGCTCGGTGCAAAAACCAGCGTGTGGTACGGCGCGGTGTTGCGTGGGGATATCAACTCGATCGAAGTCGGCGAGGGCTCGAATATCCAGGATCTCGCGGTGGTCCACCTCGCGGATGACCTAGGCGTGAAAATCGGGCGTTATTGCACGATTGGGCACGGCGCGATTATTCACGCGTGTGAGGTGGGCGACGACTGTTTGATCGGGATGGGCGCGACGATTCTCGATGGCGCGAAGATCGGTGAACAGTGCATCGTAGGCGCGAACTCGCTCGTCACGCAGCGCTTTGTTGCTCCTCCGGGTTCGATGATTCTGGGCTCCCCGGCGAAAGTGGTCAGGCCGTTAACGGATGCCGAAAAGAATGGGCTGCGGCCGTGGGCTGAAAAATATATCCCGACTGCCACCGCCCACGCGGCCCTCGCGAAGTCCGGGGCTCATTTTTCCAAAACCGAAAAGGTGTAACGGAAATTTGAATCGCGACTTTCGTGTTTCCAAGTTTCCCGCCAGGGGTAGTTGCGCCACTCCGGAAATTTCACATCGCCCGGCAATTCGGCGTGTACGAGGGTCAGGAATAGCCGCTGCGCGAGGGGTAGTGTTTCCTCATAAATGCGTGCGCCGCCGCATACCATGATCTCGCCGGGGAGCGTTTGCGCGATGACCAGCGCTTCGGTTACAGTTGGGGCGACCCGGACGCCGTCGTAGGCGAGGGACGGTTCGCGGGTGACCACCACTGGATGGCGTCCGTCGGTGCGAGCCGACGGCCACACCTCGAACGAAACGCGGCCGAGGACGATCACACAACCGGCAGTTTTGGCGGCAAACCAAACCTTGTCCTCGGGGATTTGAAAAGGCAATTGTCGGCCGTTGCCGATGACGCGATTCTCGGTGCAAGCGACGATGAGGCTGATGGGTTTCGGCATGGAAGGTTGTGGTCGCGCGGATGATGAAAACCAGCCGTAGTTATTCGTAGCAAACTTCGTTTTGCGGCGGTGATGTAATCAGGCGATTTACCCTAGCAGCCTGTCGGACTTAGAAAATAAAGGCTATCTGGCACCACGTATTTGCCCGAAAAAATTTATTCGAAGGCGAATATTTATCTGTAAACGCCTTCAGTCGGCAAAGTCCGACAGGCTGCTAGGTAGGGCCGCCGTCATTCTGGCGGCAAAGTCTCCAGGTAAAACGCGCTCGGACTGCGTAGTTGATTTGTCCCCGATGATCGTGCAAATCGTTTTGGGGCCGTGGAGGAATGGCGCCGAATTTTACCCCTGCCCACACCATGACCCGCTGTTTGCTCGCTGTGTTACTGTCGCTCGTTGTGAGCGCTCATGCCATCGATCGTTTGCCGATCGAGGATTTTTCCCGGGAGCCGTCGATGTCGCGGGCGCGGCTTTCGCCCGATGGGCAACGCGTCGCTTTCCTGCGCGAGTTTCGAGGTAAGGCGACGCTGCATATCGCCGGAATCGACGACAACACCCTGACTCGCCTCGATCTGGGCGAAGCGGGTTTGCTTAACGGAGCGGCAAAAGACGTGCAGTCGTTCACTTGGATCGGCGACAAAAGATTGATGGTGACAACGTCAGTTTGGGATATGATTTACGGCGTAATTGCGACGAATTGGGATGGCGGGCACACCGTGCCGATTAGCGGGTACGAGGATGAAAAAATTTCGGTCAATGAGAGCAAGCTTTTCGCCCGCGAAATCATCCACACGTTTTACGACAAGGACGGCAGTGTGTTGATGCTCGATCGGCACGAGGACGGGCCGGGAAGCTCGAGCCACCCCGATATCCTGAAAGTCAATAGCGACCTCGGTCTCTTGAAGACGGAAGTTACGAACCCAGGGGAAGTCATCAATTGGGGAATCGATTTTGATGGAATTGCCCGCCTCGGCATCCTGCGGCACGGCGATCTGTCGGGCGCGATCTATCGGGAAAACGAAAAGACGCCGTGGCACACGATTCTTCCGTTGAAAAACCGGTCCGGACTATTGCGACCATTGGGCTTCAATTCCGCTGACGGCAGCATATTTATTGCGGGCCTTACGCCAAACAAGCGATGGGCGCTCTTCACGTTGAATCCCGCGGCGGGGAAAATGGGACCACCGCTGCTGTCGGACGAGCAATATGACATCTATCCGGACCGTTTCGTGCCGGGGATGGACGGGATCTCATCAGCCGGCCCCGTTTTTTCCGGGCGAAAACAAACCTTGGTAGGCTTTCGTTATTATACCGAGTCGCCCCGGGTTAAGTGGTTTGACCGCGAATATGCCGGCTATCAGATATCGGTGGATCGAAGTCTGCCGGACACCGTGAATATCCTTTTGGATGAGTCGTCGAACGGGAATCGCATGCTCTGGTTGGGATATTCAGATTGTAACCCGGGTGTCTATTATCTTTTCGATAAACAAAAACGGAGCTTCAGACCAGTTGGGGCGCGGATGAACTGGATCAAGCCGGCGCAAATGGCGCCCATGCTCGGGATCAAGTACACCGCGCGCGACGGACTGACCATTCACGGGTATCTGACAGTGCCCGTCGGCTATAAGCCCAAGAGTCTGCCGTTGGTCGTCATGCCTCACGGTGGCCCATGGGTGCGGGATATCTGGGGTTTCGATCCACTGGTACAGCTGCTGGCGAATCGCGGTTACGCGGTGCTACAGATGAATTATCGGGGTTCCACGGGTTACGGCGACGAACTGTATCAGGAAGCGCGGCGGCAGATCGGACGCAAAATTCAGGATGACATTGAGGATGCGACGCGCTGGGCGATCGCGGCTGGAGTGGCCGATCCGAAACGAATTGCCATTATGGGAGGAAGTTATGGCGGGTACTCGGCGCTATTTGCCCTTGGCCAGAATCCGGAGTTGTATCGCTGTGGTATTTCTCTCGCCGGCGTTACGGATTGGCAGGCGCTTTTTGAGGATAGTGATGTCGCAGAGCACAAGGCCGCGAAAAGATATTGGCGCGAGCAGATTGGTGATCCCAAAAAGGAGGACTTGCGGTCCATTTCCCCGATAAGCTTCCCGGACAAGATTGTCGCGCCGGTCCTGATTATTCAGGGCAAAAAGGACCGTCGGGTCCCGCAGGACCAAGCGAAACGCATGATCGTCGCGTTGACGAAAAGCGGCCACAAGCCGGAGAGTCTCCTTATCTCAAATTTAGGCCACACTTTCGGCGACGAAAAGCAGCGGACCGAAATTTTTCAAAGTGTCACCCGCTTTCTCGAAGTGAATCTCGGTCCTGGCGTGCCTTAAGTGCGCCGGATTCCCGACGGGTTAATAACCCTGACGTTGCAACTGGGTTTGCAATTCGCGCTGGAAGGCCTGCACGTCCGGCGCGCTGGGCTGATAGCCCTTTTGCGCCGTGTCGAGCATCAGGCGGCCCTGTTGATCCAACGCCCATTTGCCGGAAACCCCGTCGCTGAATGTCACTGTTCCGCTGACCGCCATACCCGGGCGCATGATGCGGTCCAGTTCCAAGGTCACGCCGCCAGCTCCGGCCGGCGCCGCGGACGGATCGGCCGTTTCGCCGTCAGCCAAATCGTCTGCGGGGAGGTCGTCGTCGCCGGATCCATTCGTTGCCGGCGTGCTGCGTGGCATTCCGGTGCTTGCCGCCGGGGCCTTGGTGACGTCCGACGCGTCGGCCTTGGGAGCAGCGTTTTTAAGTTCGAGACCCAAATCGTCCACGAGAAAACGGACGTCCATGTAGGTCATTGAAACCTTGAACTGGTCGGACAGTTTTTTCTGAACGATTGAAAGATTGTCGCCGGCCGCGATCCACGTGGCTACAGCCTGCTTTTGTTCGGGAGTGAGTGTCATGGAAGTGATTAGGCGGAACGTTACTAAAGAAAAAGGGCTTGGCAACTCGCCAAGCCCTTAAAGTCGTCGGTTTGTCACCGGTGACGCATCGTCATTTGGCCAGTTGGGCCTTTAAAAAGTCTACGCTGCCTCGCACTGAGTTGTCCTGCTCCATCATATTTTCCACCGTCTTGACCGCATGGATGACGGTGCCGTGGTCGCGTCCGCCGAACGCTTCGCCGATTTCCTGCAGGGAGTGGCGGGTGAGTTGACGGCTGAGGTACATCGCAATCTGGCGGGGAAAGGCGATCGCGTTGGGCCGGCGCTTGCTCGTCATGTCGGAATGACGGATTTGAAAGTGGTCGGCCACGCGCTTTTGAATGCCCTCGATGTTAAGGCGATTCTGGGCCTCTTCCATTAAAACATCCTTTAGGAGATGCTCAGCCGTCGCGAGATCGAGCACTTTGCCCGTGAGCGCGGCATAACTGGAAATCTTGATGAGTGCCCCCTCAAGCCGCCGGATATTTTTCGAAATATGCTTCGCCATGAACTCGATCACGGGCATCGGGAGGTCGATCTTGTGTGTGGCCGCCTTGGTTTTAAGGATGGCGACGCGGGTCTCGAAGTCGGGCGATTGGATGTCGGCGGACAAACCCCACTGAAAACGGGAAACCAAGCGGGCTTCCAACGTCGCAATCTCCGACACGGGGCGATCGCTGGAGATGATGATCTGCTTCTGCGACTCGAACAGATCGTTGAAGGTGTGAAAGAATTCCTCCTGGATTCGTTCCTTGCCGGCGAGGAATTGAACATCGTCCACCAGCAATACGTCGACGCTGCGGTAGCGCTGGCGAAACTTGGTCAGGGCATTTTCCTGGATGGCGTGAATATATTCGTTGGTGAACTTCTCCGTGGAGAGGTAAGCCACCTTGGACTCCGGATTCCGTTGGAGGATGCTGTGCCCGACGGCGTGCATCAGGTGCGTTTTGCCGAGTCCCGTGGCCCCGTGAATGAAAAGCGGGTTATAGGCCTGCGCCGGGGCTTGGGCGACGGCCAGCGAGGCGGCGTGGGCGAGCTGGTTGTTCGCTCCGACGACGAAGGTCTCGAAGGTATTGCGCGGATTGAGCGAACCGGCGGCTGCCAGGCGTTCGTCGTAGCGAACGGCGGGACGTTTTGCCGGAGCGGTCTTGCTCTTGGCTTCGCCCATGGGTGGCCGTGAGCCAGAGGAGTTGGCCGCGTTTTCTAGTTTCTTCAGGCTGACATTCACCATGCGGCCGGTGGCCATCCGCACGCGTTGCGAAATTAAATCGAGGTAATTGTCGTGGATCCAGATCGCGGCAAAATCATTTGGCACTCCGAGGATCAGCGAATCTTCACCTGCGTCGAGGCAGGTCATGGGTTGAAACCACATCTGAAACACATCCTCGGGAAATAACTCCTTCAGGTCGCATTTGACGGCTTCCCAGAGACTGGTCTGGAGGGGGGCTTGAGGCATGGGTGGGGCGGGATAGGGACGATTTATTCACAACTCGGCAACTGCATTTGCGCCAACGTCCGCTTTGCCTGTCTCGAAACCGCTGCTCTTGGGGGAAAATAGTGATCCAGCCACCACCGGCTCGGCAGCGTGAGGCTGCGTTGCGAAAGTGATTTGTGGCCAGCGTGTAGGGACAACCCTGAGAGAGCCGATAAACGATGTGCGCTGCGAAGTTGGCAAAGAACGGTTCCGAGAGAGAACGTTTAAAATTACTTTGCGAATAACGTGAATCAAAAAATGTCTTTCAAGCGCAACTTTCCGACATGTTGTTCACACCTTTTTCGCGCATAACTTTTCCGCTTTTTTTGTTGCGAAAAAGAAAGCAGGTGTCGGCCGTGTTTTCTCCTCTGAAACTCCGGAAATTCACGCGTTCGCGAGCTGGTGTGGCTCTGGATCAGCCCATTTTCCATGCTCGCGAATGAGCGCGATCAACCGCGCGTCGGCCTCCGCTTGCGGAATATTGTACTGCACGCAATTTTTGCCGACGTAGAGATTGATCTTGCCGGGCGCGCCGCCGACGTAGCCGAAATCAGCATCGGCCATTTCTCCCGGGCCATTCACGATGCAGCCCATGATGGCGATTTTCACGCCCTTGAGATGCCCCGTCTGCGCGCGAATGCGTTGCGTCGTCGTTTGCAGATCGAAGAGCGTGCGGCCGCAGCTCGGGCAGGCGACGAATTCCGTTTTTGAAATTCGCGCGCCCGCGCCTTGCAGCACATTGTAACTCAGCTTGGCCGCACGAGTGACATCGGTTTCGGTTTCGATGCTCACGAATGCACCGACGCCGTCACATAACAGACTCCCGGTGAGAAAACTGGCTTCGAGCAGCTTCGAGAGAAAACTGTTGTCCCCGTGCACCGCGGTTTCCGTGGTGTTGCGAATCCAGAACGGCGCGCCCAAACCCGCGTTTTTCAATTGTTCGAGCAATCGTCGGGCGGTGCCGATGGCATGACCGGAAACCGAATTTGAACTGCGACGGGAAAGTGTGAACACGAGATTGCCGGCCCCGAGTTCACGCAAGATTCCCTCGTAGCCGCCAAAATTTTCCGGCGCGATTTCCACGGCGAGAAACTGTCCGCGCTGGCGCACGGCAGCGACGAACTCCTTCAGCAGCGCCGTTTCACCAGCGTCGAACCGGCGAACGATCATCACTCGGATCGCGCTGGCGGCAAGCGACGACGCCAAGTCGGCGGGAGTAAGGGCCGGCCCGATTTCGAGCGCGAAAAAATCCACTGGAATGTCAACGCGCGCGGCCACGTCCTTCAGTTGGGCGAGATCATCCTTCGAATTGATACCGAGAAGAATTCCTTCGGCGGGCGTGTCGATCAGGCGCGGCGCGGCGAGTTGTTTCGCGGTGTCTTCGAGGGCGGCGAGCGACGTTCGAACAATGACACGCGGGGGTTGTTCCGGCCCGACGATGCAGTTGGGCGAGAGTTCCAGCCGGGTGGTTTCGCGCCGATTGAAATGGAAGGGATCGATAGAATCGGTCGTGGGCGACGAGCGGCTTTCGGGATGGGGCGCGTTCCATAAGCTCATCGCTTTGTCGGCGATCGCGCGCGCGACGGGAATTTCGTAAACAGAATCTTCTGTGAGTGAAACCCGGACGGTATCGCCGAGTCCGTCGAGCAAAAGACTGCCGATGCCGATCGCGGACTTGATGCGTCCGTCTTCGCCGTCGCCGGCTTCGGTCACGCCGAGATGCAGTGGATAGTGCATGTCTTCCTGCAGCATGCGTTCCACGAGCAGGCGGTAGGCCTGGATCATGACCTTGGGATTGCTGGCCTTCATCGACAGCATGATGGCGTGGTAATCGTGTGCGCGGGCGATGCGGAGAAATTCAAGGGCGCTTTCCACCATGCCGAGCGGCGTGTCGCCATAACGGTTCATAATGCGATCGGAAAGCGATCCATGGTTGGTGCCGATCCGCATGGCGCGGCCGAGTTCCTTGCTGCGCTTCACCAGCGGTGAGAACGATTCGTGCAGGCGTTCCAACTCGTGGTCGTAGTCGGAGTCGGTGTACTCCTTGACGGCGAATTTCTTTTTGTCCGCGTAATTGCCGGGATTCACCCGAACCTTCTCGACGTGCTCGACCGCCTCCATCGCGGCCGACGGGAGGAAATGAATGTCCGCCACGAGCGGAATGTGCGCGAAACCCGCGGCGGAAAATTGCACGCGGATTTCCTTGAGACATTTGGCCGCGGCGACGTTTGGCGCGGTGATGCGCACGATCTCGCAACCTACTACCGCGAGCGCGATGGATTGTTTGACCGTTGTGGCGACATCCTGCGTGTCGCTGGTCGTCATGGATTG
>JAYVMJ010000315.1:0-2257 GCA_043759025.1 Verrucomicrobiota bacterium
GAGGCGAATCACATTCGAGGAAACTGCTTGCCGCCAAGCTTCGCTGGATTCCTCACCGCCAATTTCCTTGAGCACTCTCCCCACGAAAAAGCCTGCGCCACTGACAAGCAATGTATGGCGTTGGGTCCCGAGCCTGTATTTCGGCGAGGGAATTCCTTATGTCGTGGTGACGAGTCTGTCGGTGGTAATGTATAAAAACTTTCAAGTTTCGAATACTGAGATCGCATTTTACACGAGCTGGTTGTCGTTGCCGTGGGTGATCAAACCGCTCTGGTCCCCGATCGTGGATCGGTTTCGCACGAAGCGATTTTGGATCGTCGCGTTGCAACTGACCCTTGGCGCATCGCTGGCGCTGTTGGCACTGACTGTACCGGGCCCGGCGTTTTTCCGCGGCTCGCTCGCTCTTTTCTGGCTCATCGCCTTCGCATCGGCGACCCACGATATCGCTGCAGATGGTTTTTATCTGCTCGCTCTTCCACCGGATCAGCAGGCGGCGTTTGTCGGGGTCCGGAGCACATTTTATAAACTAGCGATGCTGGCTGGCCAAGGTGGTCTGGTGTGGCTTGCCGGAGAGTTTATCGCGACGCGGTCGGACGTGGGACGAGCCTGGGCTTTGGTGTATTGGCTGATCGCGGCCGGATTTGTCGCGATCGGTCTTTATCATTTGGTCGTCCTGCCCAAACCGGACGGCGATCACGCAGTGAAGGACGAGCGGCAAATTGTCGGCGGTTTCGTGGAAGTCTTCGCGGCGTTTTTTCGGAAAAAGGACCTATTAACCATTCTGGGTTTCCTGCTGTTGTATCGATTTGCGGAGGCTCAGTTGCTGCCTTTGGTGAAACTTTTCCTGCTCGACGCTCGAAAAGCGGGCGGACTTGCGTTGAGCGTGCAACAGGTTGGATTTATTTACGGCACGGTGGGAGTCGCGGCGCTGATTGTGGGCGGTTTGCTCGGTGGGTTTGCGATTTCGCGTTTTGGGCTGAAACGTCTGCTTTGGCCGATGATCCTCGCGATGTATGCTCCGAATGTTGCGTTCATTTTTCTCGCGACCACCCAGACGGAAAATTTGTCCGTGATCGGCAGCGTGCTGGCGGTGGAGCAATTTGGCTACGGTTTTGGGTTCAGCGCCTACATGGTCTATATGATGATGGCGGCCGAGGGGGAGCATAAGACGGCGCATTATGCGATCTGCACGGGATTCATGGCCTTGGGTATGATGTTGCCCGGTATGGCGTCCGGGTGGCTGCAAGATCACTTGGGCTATGTTAAGTTTTTCCTTTGGGTCTGCGTCGCGACGATTCCGTCGTTCCTTGCCACCGCGTTGGTGAAGGTCGATCCGGCCTATGGCCGGCGCGGTTCATCGGTGCCCGTCGAGAACCGGTAAGGCCGAACCACCAAAGCGTCGGTTGATCGCAAATATAGAGCGAGACAGCGCGGGTTTTCATTGCTAGACGAAAGGCTGGGACCACTTATCCATGGTCGTCCTCTCTTTTCCCTTTTTGTCCAAGATCCCATGTACCAGGTCACTTTTTCTGAACAAAGCATGCGTGAGCTGAACAAGCTCGACAAACTGGAGCAGATGGAGGTGATCGAGCCGATCAGCAAGATTAGGCCGACCGATCTGGAGCGTCCGCGGGAGCCGCTGGGGAAATTCACCCGCAACGGAAAGGATTACTACCGGCTGCGGGCGGGCGATTTTCGGTTCTATTTCGAAGTTCAGGGCGAAACGTTGCATACGCATTACATTTTGCACCGCGCGTCGCTGGAAGATTGGCTGTTCCGCATGAAATTGCCGGTTTCGGAACAGCAGCTCGTGGAGCAGAACTCCAAATTCTGGAAGTATCTCGAAGGTTTGACCAAATAACCCCTCATGTCGGATCTCGAGCAACGCAACAATCCGTACAACGTGACGCAGGCGAGCCGGATTTATTTCCTGCCGAACCTGATGACTGCGGGGAATCTCTTTTGCGGTTTTGGCGCGGTAATTAAGTGTATTCAGGCGAGGCTGATTACGGATGGCGGTGAATATGCACTCTCGCATCCGACGGTCTCTTGGAGTGCCCTTTATACTCAGGCGGTCTGGCTCATTCTTGCGGCGGTGGTGTTTGACTCGCTGGATGGACGACTGGCGCGAATGGGCGGGCGAACTTCCCTTTTCGGTGCTGAATTCGATTCCCTCGCCGATGTCGTTTCGTTCGGAATGGCACCGGCGTTGATGATGTTTTTTCTGATTCTCGCGCCGCGGGAGGAATACCAGTGG
>JAYVMJ010000316.1:0-5580 GCA_043759025.1 Verrucomicrobiota bacterium
GGGGCGATGATTGAAATCCCCAGCGCGGCGATTGTTGGGGATCTGCTCGCGGAAAAATGTGATTTCTTCAGCATCGGCACCAACGATCTGATTCAATACCTGATCGCCATCGATCGCGGCAACAACCGCATCGCGCATCTCTACGACCCGTCACATCCAGCGGTCGTTCGCACGCTAAAGCAGATCGTGGATTCAGGCCACGCGCGGAAATTAAAGGTCAGCGTTTGTGGCGAAATGGCCGGTGATTCGTTTTATGTGCCGCTGCTGCTGGGATTGGGTGTCGATGAATTAAGCATGACACCGACGCTGCTACCTTCCGTGAAGTTCTTGATTCGCGCCATGAAGTTGAGCGACGCGAAAAAACTCGCGAAAGAAGCGGTCGCTCAAACCGATCCCCGAAAGACCCACGCACTCCTTGAAGCGTTCTATAACGAGCGGATGAAAGTCGAGTAAGTGAGCCGGAATGCCGGGAAGACCTTCACCCGCGCCGGATTTCGGAGCCTTTGAAGCGGATGATTGTCCGGTAAACCTTCTTTATACGGCATGTGATTTTACCGGTGGCGACGTCGAAATGATCGGGGATTTCGATGCGATGCACGTCGACGACGGCGTGATAGCCGCGCTCGGAAAAAATATCGATCAACATGGCCAGCGCGATTTGCTCGTCGAACACGGGATCCTCGCTGTTGATGTGGGCATGACCCGAGAGCGAATGACGCGTGATGATCGGCATCATCTTTTTTTCGATTAGCGTCACTACCCGCTGGAAAAGATCGGGATGGCCGAATTCGTAACTGTCCAGGCGCTTTACCAATTCCTGCCGCGCGTGGATGACGATCTCACTCGCGAGCGGCAACAGGCGCAACCGGTCATAGGTCCGCGGATCGAGTTCGAGCGAGCTCTGGTATTCGAACTCCTTGAGGATGTTTTGCTCGACCTCCGCAATCGTGTCCTGCGCGTTGATCAGGTGATAGTAGAAAACATCCTTCAGTGAAATCAGCGCATCCCACGTTTGCTCCTTGAACACCCGGTAACGACGACGCGCCAGCTTCTCATCGAAGTCAGTCGGGCGTTCCTCCAGCAAATCGCCGTGGCCGGTGCGCTTGACCTCCTCATTGTTGACCAGGACATCGCGGCCGCGTTTTAACTGGCGGTTGATGCTTTCCTTCTCATCGACGAAGAGCACCACGATTTGCACGACAGGCTGGCGGAAATGGATCGCCAGCGCCGTGCCGTAGAATTCACGCCAGAGCTGCGTCATCTTTTCGTAAAGCATCTTGAGGCATTCCACCTGCACCGTGGTGCGGGGAAAGCCATCGAGAATGACCCCGTCCCGGTATTCCGCTTTGAGCAGCCGGCGCATTAATACCGCGAGCACTTCACGATCACCGATCATGTTGCCGGCGTTCTTCACCTTCTTCATTTCCGGTGTGTCGAGCAGTGAGCTCATCACGATCGGCTGACAGGTGAGGCCACGCGTTTTGGCGATGAAGTCCGTGTTGGTTCCCTTGCCGGCGCCGGGAGCGCCGCCGAGCAGAATTATCTCCTTGGGAAACCGCAGGTGCTCGCGTCCGAAATGAGATTCCAAATCGGCCCAGATCGGTTCGAAAATGATGCGGGCATCCTTGATTTCCAAATCGGCGGAGGGCGCGAGGGCGGAGGCTTGAACAGGGGTATTGGCTTTGGGGATTTCGCTCATGCGTGTGCCGGCGGAAGCTATTGAAGCCCTCGGTCCGGAGGCGACAATAATAGGGAAGTGACTGTAAGACTTATGACCCAGTGTGCAGGAATCAGGTGCCCTTCCGCGGAAGGACCCGGGCCGGCGTTTCCATCTGGCCGCGGGTAACGCCAAGCTGGTTAACCAGTTTTAGCTCCCGCCAGAGATCCGCCCCGCTGATCCGGCCGGCGATTAGCTCCAAGTAGCGACCAACCGTGCGTTGAACTTCCTCGGCGGTTTCAGTGAGGAATTCCACGCGAAAGGACCGGGCACCGAGTTCGATGAGGCGCGAGGCGTATTCCGCGCCGGTTTGGGCGCGCGAGTTATAGACGGTGTTGCGGCAGCCCGCGTCGGCCTTGAGCGGATGTTCGGCTCCGACCCGGTCTCGAAGGGCGACGCGATGCGAATCGCAGGGGCGACCACAATCGCGGTAGTCTTTCCCAGTCGATAGAAACGCGCAGAACACACAATGCTCCATGTGAAACATTGGCATGTGTTGGTGCAGCGTGATATCGAACCAGGTGCCCGGAGCGGTTTGCAGCAATGCTTCGAGCTGGCCGATGTTGAGATCGTACGACGCCGTTACGCGCTCGAGACCGTGGTGGTTGACGAAGTAGTCTGCTGTCAGCGGATTGGCTACGTTCAGAGAGAAATCCCCGCGAACGCGTTTCCCTGCGAACCATTCCAGATGATCGTAGTTACGGACCAGATAACCGTCCGCCTCGCAGGACAACACCCGCTGGATGATCCAGTCCTCACCGGGCTTGAAGACCCGGGGAGCCGCGACCCAGATCGAGGCCGGCACAGTTCCCGAAGACTGTGGGTGCGCAGCTTGGAGCTGGCGAAAAGCAGCAACGGCTTCGCGGTAGTGTTTGGGATTCTCGAACTCGCAATAAATCGTCCGCGCTCCCGCCGACCACGCGGCGGTCAATTGATGCAGTTCGCGGATCACCACCGCAATCTCGGGCGCGGTATTGGTAGGGGCCGTTGCCCCCAACGGCCCTTGCGTTGCGCTGGTCGAATCCGGGCGGTTGGGGGCAACCGCCCCTACCGCGTTGTTCACCTGCCACCGCTTTGGAGCGGCGCGCAGCGCCTCGACTTCTGCCGCCACGCGACGGCGCAATTCGTTGAGTTCGCTGATCGGCAGGATGACTTCGCCTTCGAGGAAATTTTTCAGTGACCCAAGCTTGAACGGCGTGCCGCCGAGCCGGCCGAGCTGATCAGTCAGGCGCTCCGTGGTGAGCGGATGCTTCTCCGCCTGCGCTAGCAGCAGGGCCGAACCGACCTGGGCCGTGTGGCCTTCCATATCCTGTGCAATCAGCGTGAGCGGAACGCCCGCGTGGCCATGAACCTCAACGGAGAGTTCACGACGAAAACGAATCTGGTCGCCCTCAAATGTCTGGCGCACGCGCCGGTCGAGTTCGGGATCGTTGGTTTTCCAGACCCGGTCGCCGACATGCAGCCGCGTGAAATCGATGTCGTTCCGGCCGAAACGAAGTGCGGTTTCGCCGGATTGGGTATTGGTAAAATAGATGCGGCCACCTTGCTCTTTTTCGTCGGGTCGGCCGGCATCGAATACAATGCCGTCGCCCGGCTTGGCCGGACTTTCGAGTTTCAGAAAGACGCGATCGGAGACGATCCGGCTGATCCGGCCGAGATAAACGCCGCGCTTGGTGCCGAAGCGTGCGTGAGCCAGTTCCTGATTTTGGACCCCACGAAACCAGCCGGTGTATAGACCGCGTGAAAATCCCATTTCCAAATCATACAGCGATTCTTTCCGGATTTCATTCATTACGTCCAATTCGAGTGCGGCAGCTGGTCCGAAAATTTCCTCCATCACCTTGTCCAACGCGCGCCGGTATACGCGGGTGATGTTGGCGACATATTCCGCGCTCTTTAGTCGGCCCTCGATCTTGAGCGAGGCGACTCCCGAGCGAACGAGGTCCGGCAGAACATTGAGACCCGACAAATCCTGCGGACTCAGCAAATAGCGCCGGTCACCGAGAGCGACCGTTTGTCCATCAGCCACCAGTTCATAGGGCATCCGGCACGCCTGTGCGCATTCACCGCGATTGGCGGAGCGTCCGCCGAGCGACTCGCTGGTCAGGCATTGTCCGGAGTAGGCGACACACAATGCACCGTGGACAAAAACTTCCAAGGGCAACGGCGCTTCGACGGCTTTTTGCGCCTCGCGAATGGCGGCGATTTCCTTGAGCGAATTTTCCCGGGCTAGCACCACGAGATTTGCGCCAAGTTCCTGGGCGAACTTTACTCCCGCCGCGCTGGTCACGGTCATCTGGGTCGACGTGTGAATCGGGAAATCGGGCGAGAGCCGGCGAATCAACCGGCATATCCCGACGTCCTGGACGATGGCCGCATCGACGCCCGCCGAGATGATCGACTTGAGATATTCCTCCGCCGCAGCGAGCTCGTTGGCAAACACCAGCGTATTGAAAGTCACATACCCACGTACGCCGCGCCGGTGTAGAAATTCCATCAGCTTGGGCAGGTCGGCGACCGTGAAATTTTTGGCGCGCATCCGGGCGTTGAAACGCTCGAGGCCGAAGTAGATCGCGTCGGCGCCGTTCTCCACCGCCGCCTTGGCGCATTCCCAGTCGCCCGCGGGCGCGAGCAACTCCGGCCGCCGCAATTGCGCGGGCGACGGAGCCGTGGCGGGACTAGGGGTGGGTTTCATGAGAACAAGAGAACCAATTGCGGAATATCAACCGGTGGCCTCGATCACCGGCTCGGTTTCGGCCACAACGATGGGATGGGGATTTCCCGAAACGCGTAATCTACGCGCGAGAGGGATCGCTCCGGCCAGTAACACGAGCGAGAGCCAGCCTAGACGCGGGTAGCCGGTGATATGTCCCGCGGCGTCGCTGCCGACCAACAGCGCAGCTCCCGCAGTGGCGACGCCGGCGGCTATTTGTTGGATCGCGGAGTTGACGCTCATGAAACCACCGCGGTACCGGGATTCGACACTTGCGGTGATCATCGCCATCGAAGGTACCATTCTGCCCGAGCTAAAAATCATGTACGTCGTGGTCACAATCAGAACCACCCACACTGCCACCGGCGGAAGATAGGTTACGCCGAGCGTAGGAATAGCCGAGAGGGCCGCGGTAATCCCGAATATCTTTAATTTCCCGTGACGGTCAGCGAGACGGCCGATGTAACGCGCCGTGATGAAAGTTGCCGCGCCTCCGAAAAGATAGATCAACCACATTTCCGATTCAGGCAGACCGACGTTGGCGACCATAGCGGGAGTCAGATAGGGATAAATCAGCGAACCAGACGCCGTCAAAACCGCGATGAGGGCGAATGCACGGTGGTGATTGGGATGGGTTAGTATCGAGCGCATCTGTTCCCAGGTATCATGTGAGGTGCCGTGGCCGTGCGGCAGCAGTTGCGGCAAGGTTTTTCTTGCGGTCAGTAGAATGATTGAGCCGGTGCCGGCGAGCAGCAGAAAAGGTGCATGCCAGCTAAACCAACCGGCAAACATCAGTCCGATGGGCAGACCGAGAATCGAGGCCAGCGAAAATGAGGTCATTATAATGCCCATGGCGTGACCGCGGCGTTCGAAGGGAATCACATCGCCGACAATGGCGAGAATCACCGAGCCCGCCACGCCGCCGAAGCCGCCCGCCACCGTCCGCGCGAGCAGGAGCGTGAAATAATTCGGTGCCAAAGCGCAGCTGAAGGTGCCCAAGATGAAGCCGCTATAGAGCACGAGCAGCGCCTTTTTTCGATCGAAACGGTCGATAAAAAATGCCGCCGC
Organism: Verrucomicrobiota bacterium; assembly: GCA_043759025.1. GTDB lineage: Bacteria > Verrucomicrobiota > Verrucomicrobiia > Opitutales > Opitutaceae > Lacunisphaera. The sequence goes on from JAYVMJ010000316.1 coordinate 5,499, forward strand.
GAATCCCGCAATCCCGGCACTGAACGAATACGATGATACTAGAAAACCGAACTGCGTCGGTGAGATGCCGAACGCGCGCATG
>JAYVMJ010000317.1:0-7638 GCA_043759025.1 Verrucomicrobiota bacterium
CGTCCGGTTTGACCACCGACGCTGGTTTCGGCTGCTGAACCAGCGTAATTCCGGTGGACGCGGCAAACGAACTGCCGACGGCAAACAAAACGGCGACGCAGACGACTGGGGTCTTCATGACGTGAACGCTAACTTTGCCCGGATGTGGGGCAAGCCCGCGGTGGGTTCCTCCCCACAATCACGAAAATTTCGCACCTAATTCACTGGTCGCGGCTTCAACTGTGACCAACACGAACGCCGTTTCACCCTTTCCGCGGGGGCTTTGCCCTCAACTCAACCCAGCGAGCAAGGCGTTCCGCGATTTTCGCTTCCCAGCCCGCGACCTTGGGCGTGTAAAGCGTCAGCGGCTTTTCGAGATAAGCCTGGCCGGAAATATTTTCGGGGAAATCGTGCGAATAAAGATAACCGTTGCCGTGACCGGCCTGTTTGCTCGCCGCGCCGCTTTTGTCGCGCAACGCCAGCGGCACCGATTGCACTGGCGATTCCTTCAGAAGGCGGTGCGCTTCCCCCAGCGCGAGCGTGGCGGAGTTGCTCTTCGGCGCCGTCGCAATGTAAAGCGTCGCGTGCGCGAGCGTGAGTTCCGCTTCCGGCAAACCGATGAAATCGCACGCGTGATGCGCGGCGACGGTCAACGGCAACGCCTGTGGATCGGCGAGCCCGACGTCCTCGCTGGCGAGAATCACCAACCGCCGCGCGATAAACCGTGGGTCTTCGCCCCCCGCGAGCATCTTGGCCAGCCAGTACATCGCCGCATCCGGATCGCTGCCGCGACAACTCTTGATGAACGCCGAAATCGTATCGTAATGTTCGTCCTCGTCGGCGTCGTAACGAATCCGCCGCTCGCGGGCGAAGACCTCGAGTTCCTTTTCCGTAATCGCCGCATTCTCCGGCAAACTCAGCGCGATCACTTCCAGCGCATTCAGCGCACGGCGCAAATCCCCGTCACACAACACCGCGAGATCCGCGAGCACCTTGTCCTCCGCGGTGTGTCCGCCTGCCCCCAATCCGCGCACCCTGTCAGTGAGCGCGCGGCGCAATACTCCCGCCACTTCCGGCGCGGACAACGGCTCCAGCCGAAACAAATGGCTGCGGCTGAGCAGCGGCGGATTCACATAAAAGCCGGGGTTGTGCGTCGTCGCCCCGATCAGGCGCACGGTGCCTTCCTCGACATCGGGCAGCAGCAAATCCTGTTGCGATTTGTTGAAGCGATGCAGTTCGTCGATAAACAACACCGTTGCCGCCCCGGGATTGCGGCGCGCCGCTTGCAGGATTTCACGCAACTCGGCGACATTCGACATCACCGCGTTGATCCGAATGAACCGGCTTTTCGTTTCGCGCGCGATCACCTCCGCGAGACTCGTCTTGCCGCAACCGGGCGGCCCATAAAACAACAAGCTCCCAAAGCGATTGGTCGTGATCAATTGGGGCAAAAGGCTGCCCGCTTTCAGAATGTGTTGCTGGCCGGCAATCTCTTCCAACCGGTGCGGTCGCATGCGCGCCGCCAGCGGCTGGTGCGACGCGGGTTGATCCGGCAACGTCGTGACTGGGCGGGGAATTTCATCGCCAAAAAGTGAATCGGTCTCGTCCGCCGCGCGCGCCATGTGACTTTACTGTGGTCCGAACGCGGAGAGAAACAAGTTTGAAGACGGCGCGGAATCGTGTTCTCCTGCCCGCACGAAAAGCCGGGGCCACGGCGCCTTTCCGCCGTCATGTCGTCGCCCGCCGCCCAACTTCGCGCCCCGCTTTTGTGGATCTTGTTTCCATTCATGGCTGGACTCACTGCGGCCAGCCTCTGGCCAATGCCGGCGTGCGGTCCCTGGCCGGTCGCCGCAACCGCCTTGGGTCTGGCCGCGCTTGCCGCGCGGATCGCGTTTCGCCCCGGAAGGTGGAATCACGGCGTGTGGGCCAGCTGCCTATGCGTGGCGGTTTCACTCGGTAGTTTTGCAATGCTTCATTATCGCGAACCGCAACTGAATGAATGGGAAACATTGCCGCCCCGCGAAATCAGTCTGACCGTGCGCATCGATCGCGTCTATCCAGACCGTCCGCAAGCAAGGAGCATCAGCGGCCTCGGGACCATCGTCGCTGCCAGCGAGGCGGACAGAACGCTGATTGGAAGACGCGTTTATTTCTCGGCTTTGCGCCGGATCAGCATGCCGCCGGTGGGCTCCGGAAGTTACGTGTTTCGCGGGGTGATCGAGCCCTTGCCACGCGAACCGGCCCCGGGCAGCTTCGACGACTATCTCGAAAATCTGGGGATCCGGCAAAAGCTCACGAGAGGTAAAATAAGCGCTGAGTCGTCCGCGCCGACCGCATTTCGCAAATTCTGCAACCGCGTCGAAGCGCGCTTCGTGAAAATCCTTTCGCTCGGCCTGGAGGCGCATCCGGAAGTGAGCTCGCTCTATCTCGCGATGCTATTGGGAGAAAAGGCGGTGCTGTCGCCCGACCAGCAAAACGCCTTCATGCGCAGCGGAACATTTCACATTTTTTCCATCAGCGGCCTGCATGTTGGCATCATCGCGCTGGCCTTGCACAGTGTGCTGCGCTTGCTGCAAATACCCCGCAGGGCAACGATGGCGCTGAGCCTGTTGATCCTTTGGTTTTATCTGGAGGTAACCGGCATCAACTCCCCTGCGGTACGGTCGTTTCTGATGATCGCTTTTCTTTTTACGTCCCAGCTATTTCGCCTGCCGGGCAATCCACTGGCAGCGCTTTCCGGGGCGGCGCTCGTCACGTTATTGATCGATCCATTGCAATTGTTCAGTGCCGGTTTTCAGATGTCCTATGGCGTCGTGGTCGCCTTGGTAATAATGGGGGTGCCGTTGAGCAGGAAAATTCTCGATCGCTGGCATCCTTTTTCTTTTTTGCCACGGCCAAATTGGGAACGACGGCACAAAATCATCGATTGGTGCGGGCGTTCGCTGCTGGGATCGTGCAGCGCCGGATGGGTTGCCTTTCTGGCCAGCACCCCGGCGGGGATTGGTTATTTCCAATTATTTTCCCCCGGTTCGCTGATTGCCAATCTGATTGTCATCCCGCTGTCGTCGCTGGCGATCATCGGCGGATTTCTTTCCCTGCTCGCCGGCCTGTTGGGCGTGTCGTCGCTGAGCGCGCTGTTCAACTCGTCGTCCGCCATCGCCATTATCATCATGGACTGGCTGGCGCAGCATGGCACGCGTCTGCCTGGCGTCTATTTTAACGCCCACTTCACCCACGCCTGGCTGGCCCCGATTTCAATCATCGTTGTGACCGCATGCATGTTCGCCGGTTTGGCGGGAGGCTGGTCCCGGCGCTTCGGCGGTTATTGGGCTCCGGTGGCGGTATTGGCCCTGACATTGATTTTTGGGGTGAAGTTTGGTTGAGCGTCCGTTGAAATTTTTCCGTGTCTTCCGCCGATTCCGTGGTAACTCAGTTCCTATGAAAAGCGCCTACGAACTCGCCATGGAGCGGCTGGCTAAATCCGAACCGGTCGAAGCACCCTTGTCCGCCGGCCAGAAAGGCCGTCTGGCGGAAATCGACCGCCTCTACAAAGGCAAGATCGCCGAGCGGGAAATTTTCCTGAAGCAACAGCTCGACAGCGCGCTGGGTGAACAAAAATTCGACGAGGCCGACAAGATCCGGAAGCAGATTTCCGGCGAGAAGGCGCGACTCGAAGAGGAACGCGACGAGGAAAAGGAACGGGTCCGGCGCGAGAAGTGAAGAATTCCGGAGCAAGCAAGCTCGCGGGTGCAAGCTCGCTCCCACTATTCCAATTCAAGCTGAAGCGAGCGCCGAGCGATTGACCTCTTAACCTGAATATTTCATGGAGCCACGGCGCCCTCGCTGTGGTTCGCTCGTCAACCGCAGCGGGGTCGCTGCGGCTCCAGCAAACAAAGTGTCGCCCGTCATCATCTTAGAAACCGCACCAGAGTACACCGAGGTAAGCACGGAGCGCACAGAGAAATGCCATGGAAAATTACCCGAATACACTATCACCCGGCAGGTGAATTAAAATTCGTGGACCACGACTCAATAAGTATTTCTCCGCGCACTCCTTCCGAACTCAGTGCGCTCTGTGACGAGATCGAACTGCGCAATTTAAGTTCATTCTGAGTGTGCGGGTTGGGCGTAAACCGGGAAGCCGCCGGGGGGTTGCCTCGCCTGATGCCCCGAGCAACTCAGCGCGCGAACTCAAACTCCGCGGACACGGTGTGGTGATCGGAAGCGGGTGTTGGTTTCACCCATTGCGCCGTGGGCCGCAGCCAGTCGTTGTAGAAAATGTGGTCCAGCACGAACGGCCGGCGGCGCCAGGTGCGTTCACTGGATTGCACTGTACGGTAGCCCACCGCGCCGAATTGTTCGATCAAACGGTCGTGCTTGGAGACATTGAAGTCGCCGCCGATCAGCGTAGGTTTGTCGCGATTGGCACTTAACCGGCCGGCGATCAGTTCCCGTTGTCCCCGGTGCTCCTCGCTGGTGTGCAGCATGAAGAACGCGAGCAGGTGCGCATTGAACAGCTGCAACTCATGTCCAGCGATCGTGGTCTTCGCACCAATCAATAACCGGTCGGTCGGAGTCCGTTTTTCCCCGAAAAAATCGAATTCGACCGGAGGCGACGGCAGATTTATGCGAAACATGTCGCGCAGCGGCGTCTTGGAAAAAATGGCGAGCCCGATGCCAAACGGCAATTCCCGTGGGTCTGCCTTGGGAAAAGAGAAATAACTGTCGTACCATGGAAGAGCGCGTTTGAGCTCCTGAAAATTTTTCGGTTCGGCCGCCTGCGTGCCACCCGGTTCCGCGCGCTCGACTTCCTGCAGGATGACAATGTCGGCGTCGTGAGACTGAATTTCCTGAATCGTCGTCGCCAGCCGCACTGGCGCGTGGTCGGGATAGGAATCACTCCAGATCTGCCCATACTGCATGTTAAATTGCAGTACTTTGAATCGGGGCGTCATTGGAGTGTCGCCGTCATCGCGGTAACGGTTGCGGGCGCACCGGCCAAAAGAAGAATTATGCCGATTTTCGCTCGAAGGAACATGGGCAAGGACAACCCCGCCATGTTCGCGGTCCGACAAAATCCAGCAAGCCTTATTCCGGTTCCGCCGTGCCTTCGACCACCCAGTCTTTCGCGGCTGGGACTTGCCGGGTGAATTCCCGCAGCGCTGCGCTCAAGTGTTCGGCATAACGGTAATGCGCTCCCATGCCCGTACGCAGCTCGGCCTCGTAGATAAATTTGTCGGCGTGCGTGCTGTGTTCAAACGGCGTCTGCGCGCCCAGTAACAACGAGTAAACGTAGGCCGGCGATCCGCGCTGCATTAATTCCCGTGTAAGCGCCACCTGCTCGTCGAGCAAGGCCTGATGCGGTCCGATGGCGATTTCAGGCGGCAGGTAAAATCCCGCCTGGATCAACGGCGTGTAACGGTGGCCGGTCCGGTGGCGGTTCAAATCGCGCAGCTCGGCGATGGCCATGTTGTTCCACGCAAAACTCACGCGCATGCGACGGGTCGCCTTGCCTTGATAACCGTAACGATTCGCGCGGTGCTTCAATGCCTCGGGCACGGGCTGTTCCTCCTCCAACCACGGCGGGGTATCGCGATCGACCTTCACCCACACTTGATCCGACAGCGGTTTGGTCGAAAGCCGCGCCAGACCGAGGCGCAAGCTTTCCGCGAGTTCCTGCTGCGCCTGAGCCTGAAACGATTTCTCCGCAAAACTGTGCCGCATGAGGCGCGGCGATTGTTTCAGCAGTTCGTCGCGGATGAGTTTCGCCGCCGTTTTTGCCTCGGGCAGGTCGAGCGAATCGAGATGCTTCACGGTCGTCGCCCACATGCGCGAACTCTGGACCAGGCCGAGATTGGTGCGCGTCGCGACCGGAATGAAATAGCGGGCGCGATCCAGCGCGTAGTTCTTGCGCAGCCGCGTAACGACCGCCGGTTTCGCGTCTTTCGGCAGCCGCACAAGGCCCGGATCGGCTTGGGCCAGTTTATCGAGGCGGTCGTATTCCGCGTGATAAGCCGCAAACGCCTTCGCCATCAGCGCGCTCCAGCGCGGCGCGAGATCGGACGGAATGCCGATTTCTTCCGCTGTCGGAAGATTCGAGGCCGACATGGTGATGTATCGCGTGCTCGATTCCTGTCCGTCGGCCATCTGTGCGATCTCAAAAACTTTGTACGCCAGCCACATCGACACATTGTCGAGCGCGATGGCGAGCCCACCCGTCAGCCCGCCAATCGAAGCGTGCCCGTAGTCCACGAATTTCAGGATGCGATCGATCGATTCGTCGGGGTTCGCGATGTCCACCTTTTCGAGAATCTTGCCGATGCCATCGTTACTGCGCGAATAGCGAGCGAGCACCGAGGCGAGCAACTCAGGCGTGACTTTCGGCAGGTCGGCGGCAGCGGGCGGCGGTACGATGGCGAGTCCGGTAACTTTCATACTTGGTCCCTAGTTGAACCACAAACCAGGGAATGCACGAAGAAAAATAAGCCCCCTTCTAAAATGGATTTCCCGGTGCCGTGACAGGCGGTGGTGGGGCTCGTTATCCTTAACGAGCCGCCCGGCGGATTAAGATCATCCGGCCTCCCCGAAATCGCGTGATTGCGGGCGACTCTACTTTTACTTCAACAACCAGCCAGTGAGTGGTTGTTGATAAAAACCGAGTATTACGGTCGCCAAGGCAAGCACCGTCAGGGTGGTTGCGCCAATCATGGAAATCGTCGCGATTGGCCGCATGGGTTGATCTTCCTCACCCACGGCGGGGGATTCAAAATAAGCAGCCTTGATCCAGCCAAAGTAATAGTAGATGGAAATTATCACGCCGATAATGGCCACGGCCAACAGCCCGTAAAGGTGGGCCTGAAACGCTGCGACAAAGATCAGCAGCTTCCCCATGAAACCAGCGAGGGGCGGAATTCCCGCCAGCGATCCAACCGCCACCGCCAGAATCGCACCCAAAAACGGATGATCCTTGGCGAGTCGATTGTACGTGTCGATTTCCTGACCGGCATCTTCCGTCACGCCCAGGTACGCCATCACCCCGAACGCCGCCATCGACGCCAGCATATAGGTGAAAAGATAAAACCAAATTGCCCCGGTCGCCATGGGAACCGTGAGCGAAGCCACGACACCGAGCAGCAGATAACCCGCGTGCGAAATCCCGGAAAGTCCCATGAGCCGCTTGTCGTTGCGCTGGGTGAGTGCCGAGAGGTTGCCAAAGAGAATCGTCGCGGCCGCCATGATCGACAGCACCGGTTTCAACACCGCCGACAGCGGCGCGAAAACCTGATCGACGAAGACCAACAACACCGCAAAACCCGCCGCCTTTGACGAAACCGCGAGGAACGCGGTCACCGGTGTCGGCGCACCCTGATAGACGTCAGGTATCCAGATCTGGAACGGAAACGCACCAATCTTGAAAGCGACGCCACCGATCACCAATAAAGCACCGGCGATCGCGAGAAAGTTGTCGGGATGTTGTTGGAGGAAAGTCGCCACCGTACCGTATTCAAAGCCGGTGTGAACGACGCCATCGACCACGACCCGGCCGACCGCACCATAAATCAGCACGATTCCAAACAGCAGAATCGCCGAACTCAGCGCACCGAGCACGAGGTACTTCAGACCCGCTTCCAACGACAGAGCGCTGTCGCGGAAATAACT
>JAYVMJ010000318.1:0-2826 GCA_043759025.1 Verrucomicrobiota bacterium
GCAGTTGCCGTCATGATGCGCGACAATCACTGGCACCGGATAATTTTGGTGACGACCGGCTGGCACATGCCGCGGGCCGCGCAGCTTTTCGCGAAGGCGGGCGTTAACTTCATTCCGTTCCCGGTCGATTTTCGGCGTGATACGGTGCGTCCGCTGACGTCGCTCGATTTCCTGCCCTGCGCCGAAGGCATGCACAATACCGAGACGGGCTTGCGGGAATGGTATGGCCGGGCGTTCTACGCGCTCACCAAACGCTGACTCCGGGTGCGCTTCAGTTTGCAGGACGGCACAGAGAGAAACCTCGTCAACCATTCGCGACGAAATTATCCAGCAGACTGCTGCCGTAAATCGGGGTTCACTCTACACCGCGTACACTCCTTCCTCTCCCGTTTCGGTGCGCTGTGTACTCTACTGAAACTGAATCACGCATTCCTGAGGTGTGATTTATTCGCGCTATTTCACCGCTGAAATAATCGCGGGCAATCCCGTTTCGAGCGCGTAGATTCCGCCCCGGCCCTCGGCCCGAAGTAAACGGGCCAGCGCAGCGCTGCGGATTCCACGGCGACACGCAAGCACGACTATTTCGCTCGCCGCCGCTTCACGTAATTGCGCGATGTCCTCGATGGGAATACCGACTGTCCCGGCGGGAGCCAGCGAAGCCTGCAATTGCTCACCAACGTCGAGCAACGCGACGATGCGAAACGGAACAAGTCTTCCAAGTGCTTCGAGCGCGATCATTAAAGGGGGGGCATTTGTCGAATTGGTCGATCCTTGATTGGTCGCTTCGACATCGTTGGGGCGGCCGCAAACCGGACAGCCCGGGTCGGCCTCGCGCGTTACGGATAAAAGTGAACAATCGAGCAGGTTGATCAGACGCGTTCGTCGATACGTGGCGGCGTCCGCCTGACCGAGCAGGACTTTAAGCGCTTCGCCCGCCTGCATCGTGCCGAGCACGCCGACGGCCGGGCCAAAAACGGCGCCTCCCGCGCAATTTTGAGCGGCGGCATCCAATTCTGCGAGGCTGCGGTTTTGACGAAGACAATGCAGGCAACCGCCGTCGCTGCCGCGTTGAAAAACATCCAGCGTGCCCTCGAAGCGATGCACGGCCGCTTGGACGAGGGGCACCCCGGCAGAGAAGCACGCATCATGCAGTACGAAGCGCGTGGTGAAATTATCCGTGCAATCGAGCACCACGGTCCGGCCGGCGACGAGCGCGCGGGCGTTTTGCGCGGTGAATTCCGCGTTCACCGCCTCAAATTGCACGAATGGATTTCTCGCCCGCAATGCTGCGACCGCCGCGTCCGCCTTTGACGTGCCAAGGTCGTCGGTCGTGAATAAAATCTGCCGATGTAAATTCGAGAGTTCGACTTTGCCGCTATCCACCGCGGTCAGATGGCCCACGCCGGCGCCGGCCAAATAAAGCGCTGCAGGACATCCGAGTCCGCCGACGCCCACGATTAAGACGCGCGCCTGCGCCAGCTTTTCCTGACCAGCACCGCCGATTTCCGGCAGACTTGCCTGCCGGGCGTAATAATCGACGGGTTGCGGTCCGCGCGCCATCGCCTCGGCGGAACAGTTAACCCATTCCGATGCGCCGTCGGGATGGAATTCCTTTTTCCAGATCGGCAAGCGGCGTTTTATTTCCTCGATCGCGTGGCGGCAGGCTTGGAACGCTACCGCGCGATGGGCCGAGGCGACGCCAATCCACACCGCCAGTTCGCCCACGCGCAAGGCGCCGGTGCGATGCACGCAGAAAACCGCGCAACCCGGAAACCGCTGCTCGATTTCCGCGATGATCGAGTTGCCTTCCAACCTGGCCATGACGTCGAACGCTTCGTAATGAAGTTCGCGCACGGGTTGACCCAAATGGTGATTGCGCACCCAGCCTTCGAAGATGACGCACGCACCCGCCTCGGGCCGCGTGAGCCGGGCCCGCAACGCCGCGCTGTCGATGGGATGGTCGGTGAGTTCAAACATGGTCAACCGCCCGCGACGGGTGGAATGAAAACAACCTGATCGCCGGCGTTCAGTGGCGAGTCCATCGCGACATAGCGTTCGTTCACGGCTACTTTTAACAACTCCGTGCGGAAGGTCAGTCGATGACTGGTTTGCAACTCCGCGTAAAGTTCGGCTGGCGTCACGGCCATTGTGCTGAGTTCAATCGTGGACGTTCCCGCCTGTTCGCGCAACACGGCGAAGAAACGAACGTGAATGGGACGTGACGAAGACGATGGCATTGTTCGAAAAATCAGCCGCCGATTTCAGACATGCCGCGCGAAGTGGACATCACTTCCTGCGCGAGCCCGTGGCCCCAGGGTTTGACGTGAACGGCTTTGCGAATGAACGCGGCGATTTCCTCGTCCGTCACGCCGCCGCGCAAAAACGGGCGCAGGTCGGCCTCGTTATCGCGCAATAAGCACAGACGGAGAATGCCGTCGGCGGTGAGTCGCAGCCGGTTGCAATCCGCGCAAAACGGTTTCGAGACCGGGCTGATAAATCCGATGCAGCCCGCGGCTCCCGGCACGCGATAAAGGCGTGCTTCGCCGTCAAGCTTGCCATGGTTGACGAGTTCGAGCGGTCCGAATTCGCTGCGGAGCACGGCCAATAATTCATCCTCGTCCACGATGCTCTTCTTTTGAAAATCGGCATTGTTGCCAAAGGGCATCTGTTCGATGAACCGCACCTGCCACGCCTGCTGCAGAGTGAAGCGCGCGAGCGCAATGACGTCCTCGCGATCGTTGGTACCCCGGCTGACAACGGCGTTCAGTTTGATGCGCAACCCGGCCGATGCAGCTGCGTGCAACCCGGCGAGTACTTCCGGCAATT
>JAYVMJ010000319.1:0-7010 GCA_043759025.1 Verrucomicrobiota bacterium
GTGGTGAAGGAGCTGAAACAGTTGCCCCGCGCCAAGAAACCCAAACCCGGCAAGCGCCAGCCATGAACCGCCACGTCAACGCCATCTCCGGTCGCCTCAGTTTGCGTCCACCCCAACGCCGGTCGCTCGAAATCCTCGACCGGATCACCGGGATCGCCTCGCCCGCACTTGTGTTCTTCCGCGCCGAATGCACGAAGGCAGTAGATCAAAGCATCCTTCAGATTGACTCCCGGGTCTCGGAAGCACCGGGGAAGAGGCTCAACTTTCCTCTTGCGAATCGGGTCATCGAACCGAATTCTGCTCCCAGCATGCCCGCCGAGCCTCTCGGTTCACCTCGTGTGAACCTGATGCTTAATTCCGGCGGGTTTTTTCATGCCCGGATCACATTCCCAAAGAGGAAGGCCGCCTGATGGAATATACCAAAGAGGCCATCAGTTTTGAAATCCAGGCAGATCGGCTTTTATCGCGAGGCCTGTCGGCGGATCGCGCGGAACTTATCATGCGCGTCGAGGCGGTCAGCTATTACCGGCTGGCGGGATACCTTCACCCTTTCCGCCTCCCCGCTTCCGACCAATTCAAGGAAGGAACCAATCTGCCGACCGTCTGGAAACGATACTGCTTCGACCGTCGCCTCCGCGTTTTGATGCTCGATGCCATCGAGCGCATCGAAGTCTCCATTCGCACGAAGTTGGTTTATAATTTTGCTCACGCCCACGGGCCATTTGGTCACTTGGAAAGCAAACACCTGCCGAAGCTAAAAATTGCGGAGTATCTGGACTGGCGCGGTAGTCTCCTCGAAGAAACCGAACGCAGTAAGGAGCCATTTAAAAAACATTTCTTTGCCCAGTACGGGGATTCCCATCAGGAACTGCCACTTTGGATGCTCGCGGAACTGATGAGCATGGGGAGCCTGTTGACCTTTTTTAAAGGAACGTCACCAGAACTGAAACGCAAAGTGGCAGGGGAATACGGTTTGGCGGACGAATTGCTTCATTCTTGGCTGCGCAGCCTGAATGCGGTGCGCAATCTTTGCGCTCATCATGCCCGGTTATGGAACCGCGAACTGGGTTATCCGCCGCTGCTTCCCCAGCCAAACAAGTTTCCAGCGTGGCACGCTGGGGAAAAGGTGCCGAACCACCGTTGCGGAATTATTCTCATGATCTGTCGACACCTGCTCGCGCTCATCTCGCCCACCAGTCAATGGGCGGTCCGGGTTGAAGCGTTGTTTACGGAATATCCGGAAGTACCACGCAATGAAATGGGGCTGCCCGAAGACTGGACCAAACATCCCCTTTGGAAACGGGAAATTAAGCTTATTTAAAAAATGACCAGCCGCCACGTCAACGCCATCTCCGGTCGCCTCAGTTTGCGTCCACCCCAACGCCGGTCGCTCGAAATCCTCGACCGGATCACCGAGATCGCACCGCCGAAAAAAGGCGTGGATCTGGTGGCGGCCATGGCGGCGATCCAGAGCGAATTCCCCAGCGTCACGGATTTCGAACGCGAGTTTCCTTCGCTGTGTTTCGCCCTCGCCACCGGCGTGGGCAAGACGCGGCTCATGGGTGCATTCATCAGCTACCTGCACCAGGCGCATGGCATCAATAATTTCTTCGTCATGGCGCCCAACCTCACGATCTACAACAAGCTGATCATCGACTTCACGCCGAACACCCGGAAATACGTGTTCAAGGGGATTTCCGAATTTGCAGTGGACGCGCCGGAAATCATCACGGGCGATAACTACGAATCGAAGGCCGGTACGCTGTTCGACCAGGTGCTCCGCTGCAAAGTGAACATTTTCAACATCTCGAAGATCAACTCCGAGGTGCGGGGCGGAAAGTCGCCGCGGATCAAACGCCTGTCGGAATACATCGGGGAAAGTTATTTTGAATACCTGGCCGGGCTGCCCGATCTCGTGCTCATCATGGACGAGTCGCATCGCTACCGCGCGAGCGCCGGCGTGCGGGCGATCAACGAATTGAAGCCGGTCATCGGCCTCGAACTCACCGCCACGCCCTTCGTGGAAACGGCGAAGGGCGCGGTGCCGTTCAAAAATGTCATCCTCGATTACCCACTCGGCAAAGCCATGGCCGATGGGTTCGTCAAAGAACCGGCAGTCGTGACGCGCAAAAATTTCAATCCCGCCGGCATGACGCCCGAAGCGGTCGAGTTGATGAAGCTCCAGGACGGCGTGCGCCTGCACGAGCAGGTGAAGGTAGAGCTCGAAACCTATGCGCGGGAAACCGACAACGCGATCGTCAAGCCCTTCGTCCTCGTCATCGCGCGCGACACCACGCATGCGAAGCAATTAGTTGAGTTGATCCAGTCCGATGGATTTTTTGAGGGCCGTTACAAGACGAAGGTGATTCAGGTGGATTCCAGCAAGACTGGCGCGGAGGAAGACGAGATGGTGGAGCGGTTGTTAAAGGTCGAGCAGACCGATGAGCCGACCGAAATCGTGATCCACGTGAACATGCTCAAGGAAGGCTGGGACGTGACCAACCTCTACACCATCATCCCGCTGCGGGCCGCCAATGCGCGCATCCTCATCGAGCAATCGATTGGACGCGGCTTGCGTCTGCCCTACGGAAAGCGCACGGGCGTCAATGCGGTGGACCGGCTGAACATCATCGCGCACGACAAATTTCAGGAGATCGTGGACGAAGCAAAAAAGCCCGACTCGGCGATCCGGATGCAGCAAGTAATCCTGGAGCCCGAGCAGCCCGGCGAAAAAATGGTGACGGTGGTTTCCCAGTCGCAACTCGCCAGTCAGCTCGGCCTGCAACCCGAGCAGACGACCGCGAGCACGCTGATGCCGCAATCGGCGGATGCGCCGGTCTTCGCCACGCCCGAGGAACAGAAAGTTGCCCAGATTACTTATGCGGTGATCCGCAAGCTGGAGAGCCAGCCGCAGAAATTCCCCAGCGTCACCTATCTCCAGAAGTCGGAGATGCAGGCACAAATCACGGAAGCCGTGGGCAACCAATACCGCCCGGCCCAGTTGGAAATGGAAGGCGTCACCCAACCGCCCGACATCGCTGCCATCGTGGCGCGAACAACGGCGTTGGTGATGCAACAGACGATCGACATTCCGCGCATCCTCGTGGTGCCGACGGGCGCGGTGCGGTCGGGCTTCAATCCCTTCACGCTTAAACTGGACACGCTAAACTACCCGCCCGTGTCGGAAGAACTCTGGGCGAAACACCTGCGAACGGATCAGGTCGATGTTATCGCGACCGGCAAAGGCGGCATCGAAGAGTCACGGCTCGAAGATTACGTGGTGAGCGGGCTCGTGGATTTCGATGACGTGTCGTATGACGCGCATTCGGAATTGCTCTATAATTTGGCCGGCCAAGTGGTGAAACATTTGAGCAGCTACCTGCCCAATGAACACGAAACGCGAAAGGTGCTGGGTGCCTACCAGCGTGACATTGCACGCTTCGTTCACGTGCAGATGCAAGAACACTACTGGGAAAAGGCGACGGGCTATGAGGTAAAGATCAGCAAGGGTTTTTCCGAATTGAAGCCCAGTGCGTACACAGCGTTGGCGGCGGAACCGGTGCTGGATTATCGCCAGCCACCCGCAGACAAAAGCAACATGGCCAAATATCTCTTCGGCGGTTTCAAACGGTGCCTTTACCCGGTGCAGAAGTTCCAGTCGGACGCCGAGCGCAAGCTGTCCGTCATTTTGGACCGGGAAGCAACGAAGTGGTTTAAGCCAGCCAAGGGTCAGTTCCAGATTTACTATAAATCCGGTGCTGATCATCCCGAATATCAACCCGACTTTGTGGCCGAGACGGAGGACACGGTTTACATGCTGGAGCCGAAGGATAAAAACAAACTGGAAGCAGTTGACGTAGCCGCCAAGAAAGAGGCCGCGATAAAATGGTGCAACGACGCCAGCGCCCACGCCGCGACCTACGCCGGCAAACCCTGGAAGTATCTCTTGATTCCCCACGACGCCATTGCTGAGAACATGACGGTTGAAGGTCTGGCGGCGCAGTTTGCCTGCACGTGAAGAGGATGGTGGCGAAGGCCGCTCGCCGGCCTTTGAGTTACAACACCTGCAGCGTCTTGCGGTAGAAGCGCACCACTTCTTCGGGGTCGTCGGTGAAGAGGATGTAGTCGGCGATCCACGCGGGGGCGCGTTTGGTGCTGATCATCGTGCGCACCTGTTTGCGCAGATCGCCCCAGTAGCGGGAGTTGAAGAACACATAAGGCACGCGCGGACGAATCCCGAGTTTCAGGTTGCACATCTCGATGCCGATTTCCTCGAGCGTACCGACGCCGCCGACGTTGAAGATGCAAAAATCGGCGGCTTCGAACCATTTTTGACGGAAGTGCCGGGAGGATTCCTGGAAGGTATTGAAGAAATCCACGCCGAGTTCGGGCGGCTGTGCCTCAAGTTCGAGAAAGCAAGCGCCGGTGAGCGCGCCTTTGCTGCGCGCCTGGTCGGTGGCGAGCCGCATGACGCCGCCGCCGCCGCCGGTGAGCACACCGACGTTGGGTCCGATGAAACCGGTGAGTTGTTCGACGAGTCCTGTGATGCGATCGGTGTCGGCTTTTTCAATGCCCACCGCCGATCCGTAGAAAGCGAGAATCGTGCTTTCCTGGAATTTTCGCGCGGTTTCCTCGCGGACGAAAAAGCCATGCTCCTTTTTGTAGGTATGCACGTACAGGTCCTTCGTGACGTTGTCGTACCAATAGACTTTCACCCCGATGGCGTCGAAGGTGTCGAGGCGGGCGTGCGCGTTGCTGGAGAGAAAATAGCCGTGCGTCCGCGATGCCTGCCGAAAGATGATGCTCTTCAATTTCACGTCGCCGATGCGCGTGATGAGTTCCATGTGTTCCAGTAAATCCGGAAAATAATCGATGATCAACGTGTCGGCCTCGGCGGTGGCGTGGTCGAGGGCCTGGATCATCGTGCGGCTGCCGACGGGACAGGCCTCGCCCTCGAGAAATTTCCGGAGATCTTCGTTGGCGCGCACGAAGACCGCGCGGTTTTCCATGGTCGCGCTCTGGCCGCGGACGGTGATTTTGGTTTTTGGCTTCGCTTCCGCCGTGTCCTTGGGCGGATTATTATCGAGACACTTGTACAGCTGGCTCGCGATCGAAAGCAGTCGCTGGCGTTTTTTGGTGAGCGTCTTGACCTCGGGGTCATCGACCGGCGGCGCGCGGAAAATATCCACGGACACCATGGGGTTAACCACGGGTTGGTCACCGGTGTTGTAGATTTCGAGCATCACATTTGTGCCGAAAGTCTTGATCGGATCGAGCAGGATGGCGCTCGTGTGGAGGCCGAAATTTCCCTCACCTTGGTTGAGCACGACGAAGTGTTCCTTCAGGTACATTGAGCAGCTGGTCAGGATTCCTGAGCGCGGCGGAATGGTGAGGGGCGACGCGTCGTGGCGGACCTGCACCTTGTCGAGGAAGCTGCGCCCCGCGTTGCCGCTGACGATATGCTCGAAATTGAGACGCTGCAGTTTGGTCGAAAGCGTGTAGCTTACCTGATGCGGTGTCAGGAAAACGCGTCCGCGGCTGTCGATGCTGATCGTGTTGGGCAGCTTCAGGTCGTTCGCCTTGATCGCGGCCCAGATTTCGCCGGTTGATAACTTCGTGCTGGGCGGCGCATAAAAAAGCCGGCCGACCGGTGTCCCGGAGCGCAGCAGTTTTTTCCAATAAGGGGCGTTCGGGAAATTAGGGTCGTAAATGAAGGCCTCGGCTTCGAGGGCGATCCGGTGCCCGTCGACGCTTGGTGTACCTTGCAGAAGCATTTCAATGCCGATGCGGGCGAGGGAGCTGCGTTCGGTGAACTTCAGATCGGCGAGGTGGGCCTTGAGAAAATCCATCTCGGTCGGATTCCGCGGCCAGAAGGCCAAAGTAAGGGCTACAGTGTTGGCGCCCTTATTTTTAACCGTAAGAATCTGGCCGTCGGTACTATGCCAGAATTGGTTTTCGTTCATGTAATTAATACGTGTAAGCGGAAGCCAAGGGCTGACAAGCCCGGCTTTGAGGCGCGGCACTGTCAGTTTTACCCGCAAAGGGATTGATTTTTATCGGCTGAGCGACAGTTTCCGCCCTCTTTGACGGCACAAAATCGCCCGGGCCGTTTCCCAACTGGGCTTACCTCCCCTCTAAATGAAATTCATATCCAAACTCGCGACGGTCCTGCTTTCAGTGGGCCTGTTGGTTGCCGCATCTGCTGATGATGGCGCGGTCAAATTCAATGTTCCGGGCGTTTCAAATGGCACCCCGCAAGCCGCCGCTCCAGCTGCGGCGCCCGCGACCACCGCAGTCAAAACGAAATTTACAGACGCCCAAATTGCCGAGGCCTACGGTTGGTATACCGGGATGCGCATGGGTTTGAACCAACTTGGATTTTCCAAGGCGGAAGTGGAAGCGATGGGACGCGGCTTGGTCGGTGCGGCCTCCGGCGCTAAACCCGCGTTCGATCCGAAGGAAATCGGGCCGGACCTCCAGGCGTTCCTCGGCAAGAAGAATGAAGCCTACCTGCTCAAGTTGCATGCGGAAAACGTCGCGGAAGGAACGGCTTTCTTCGCGAAGCTGAAGGAAAACAAGAACGTTATCGAACTCCCCAGCGGCCTGCGCTACGAAGTGATCAAGGCCGGCACGGGCGCGATGCCGAAGGTGGGCCAGGAAGTCAGTATTCAGTACACCGGCTCCCTCCCCAATGGCCAGGTTTTCGACAGCTCAGTTGAAAGAGGCCAACCGGCCGAGATGGTGCTCGAACCGAAGCAGCTGATCGCTGGCATGCTGGAAGGCCTGCAAAAGGTTGCCGTGGGCGGGAAGATCAAACTCTACGTGCCTGCCTCACTCGCTTATGGCGACGAAGGTAACCAAGCGATTCCTCCAGCTGCGACCTTGATCTTCGAGGTCGAGATGCTCGGAGTTAAGGATGCGCCGAAGGAAGCCGCCGCCATCCCCGCCGCTGCCCCGGCTGGCAAATAACCGGTCGCAATCGACCGCTGAACGAAGCGCCTCGTATCGGG
>JAYVMJ010000320.1:0-1996 GCA_043759025.1 Verrucomicrobiota bacterium
GCGCGTCGAGGCGAGTCCCTTCGTGAGCAGGGTGGGCGCGAACGTGGCAGTGATCTTCCAATCGCCATCGGAGAAGGTGTCGTTGCTCGTGTTGGAATAAATTCCATACGTCAGGCCCTCCTTGTCGCGGACTGTCTGCATGAGACGCCCGGAGAATCCACTCCCGCCGAGAACCGACGTTGCGAGGCGCAGTGCCTGATAATCTGGGTCGCTATACCGCAAGCCGGTGGTCTGGCCGAGAACGACACTCACACTGGTTTTGTCCGCCATGAAGACGCTTTCGAATTTTGGCGCATCGGACGCCATGGCTTTGGCGGGATGGAGAACGGGCTTGCCACCGCTCCAGTCGGCAAATGATTTTGCCAGCTCGGCCTGGATTTGCGGTGCATCGACGTCTCCGACGATGACGAACGTCAGGTGTGCCGGGCCGTAGAACGTTTTGTGGAATGCCTGGATGTCCGCCAGTTTGGCGGAGTCGATAGCGGCGAGTAGTTCCTCGGTCGTCGGCTGCCGATTGGGATGGCCTTCCGGATAGACGGCGCGGGAGAAAGCATCGGTCGCGCGAAAATCAGTGCTTTCAAGTTGCCGCTGAAAACCGCAGGCAAACTGCTTTTTCACTTTGGCCAATTCTTCCGCGGCAAAAACCGGCGTGCGCAATTGTTCGGCGATCAAACTGATGACGAGCGGCGCACCTTTTCTGAGGCACTTGGCGTTGATCTCGAGCATCTCGTTACCGACGTTGAATGAAATGGTGGCTCCGACGCGCTCTAGTTCACTGGTGAGCGCGAACTGGTCGTGCGCGGTGGTGCCCTTGTCGAGCAACATCCCGGTGAGCGTCGGCACGGCGATATTACCCTCACCGGCGAGTGCGTCGCCGGCGGGAAGTGAGCCGTGAATGGTTACGACGTCCTTAACTCCGGTCGGATAGATCAGCACATCCACGCCGGCGATAGTGGAGCGCATGACGTGCGGCGCGATTTGGGCTCGCGCGACGGACAAAAAAACCAGACTCAGGGCCAGAAGGAGGAAAGGAAAACGTTTCATGTTTGTACGCTCGGAAGGATGATCGGGAGCATTGGAGGGTGTTCGTTTATTTCGCGGGGTGAGCGGCGGATTTGGGTGCGCCGGGCGCGAGCGGGATGAACCAACCGGTCGTGCTCTGGTCGGTATTGAGGTAGAGGTTGGCTACTCGTTTCACATCGGCGGCGGTGACCTTTTTGATCTCGTCGTCGATTTTGTAGTACAGCGACCAGTCCCCGACTGCGATCCATTGGTTGAGGTTGCCCGCGATGGCGAAGGAACCATCTCGCTGATAAGCAGAATCGGCGAGCGCCTTGGCGATGGCGGCCTGGACTTCGGTGTCGGTGACGCCGTCTTTTTTGAGGCGTTCGATTTCGGCGAGCGCGATTTTTTCCACCTGTTCATGCGTGGCACCCGGCGCGAGAGGAATGAACGTGAAATACAGCGAAGGGTCACGCGTCGTGAACGGCCCGGTGAAAACGCCGGTGGAAAGATTTTTATCGGTCAACGCACGGTAAAGCCGGCTGTTTTTTCCGTCGCCGAGGATCGAGCCCATGACTGAAATCGCCGCGTAGTCCGGATGGGTGGCCGCGGGGGTTTTGTTGGCGATGGCGACGACTCCGAGCTGGCCGGCGCGCTTGACGGTGACGCGGCGCGGGCCGGTCTGGTCGGGCTCTTCGGTGTAGGGCTCGGGAATTGGCTTCGGGGAATGCGGGATGGCCCCGTAGAATTTCAGGACCAGCGCGAGCGCTTCGGGCGTCTTGAAATCGCCGACGATCGTCACGGTTGCGTTATTCGGCCAATAGTACGTGTCGTAAAACTCGCGCAGTTTTTCGATGGAGACCTTCTCGATGTCACTGCGCCAGCCGATGGTGCTATGATGATAGGGATGGGCGACATACGCGGCGTGAAAGATTTCCTTGATGAGCGATTGGATGGGAGAATTTTCGCCCCGCTCGAATTCGTTGCGGACGAC
>JAYVMJ010000321.1:0-9084 GCA_043759025.1 Verrucomicrobiota bacterium
ACAGAGGTGCAGCGAGCCATCCGCCAATTCGGCGTAAAGTCGAAGAGACGCGGGTGCGGGAAGCTGCGCCGGCAGATCGATCAGGCCGTAAAGCGCGCAGTTTTTCGCCTGCGGAAATGCGGTGAAATAGCCGGCGGGATTGGGCGACGGCTGGAGGTGATCCACGCTCTGCCAGACTTGGAGATCGAAAGTCGCGAGCACGCGCTTGATCGGTTGCGTCTCGTGAAACAGATAGCCCAACACCGCGCTGCGGCCAAAACCGCAGCGGGCCACGGCGGCGGGCTCGTCGAGATGGCCATGGAACGGCGCGGGCGGATGTCTCAAGTCGCGCGGAAACGGAATGGACGTAACCACTTCGTGCGCGAGTTCGGGCAACGGGCGTTCGGGTTGCCGGCGTTTTTCCCGCAGCAGGATTTGCAGCGCACGACCAAATTCATGCCAGCGCAGCGGGCCGGACGGGACGGCGAAATCGACCGGTGGATGGGCGGGCGCAATTTGATAGCGCACCGTTTCGAAGGCGGTCCACCGCCCCTCGATCTCCAGCACCTCAAGCACCACGTCGACTTCGCCGGGCCTCCATTCGACTGCGATATAAAATTCCGCCAGCGCGACGGGACGGCCGGTTTTGAAATGGGCGGCAAGATCGGCGCGCGGCAGGCCGTGGACCCCGGCGAAAATCCGTTCATTCACGCGGGCGCGCACGTCGACGAAATGACCGCCCGGTTTCGGCCAGACCCAACCTCGAATCAGATGCCGTCCTTGCGGCAGCGACGCGCCCGGCGAAGGGGATTCCACGTGACTGAAACTAAAACCGGTTTCCGACATGAATCGTAAGAATCAGCGTTTTCCTGTTTGAATGGCAATCGTTCGATGTGCGAGGTCCAGTTGGCGCGGCAGCACACGAGCCGAATCGAACTGCGAAGCGACCCGGCATCGCGCACGGAGGGCCCGGTCGCGGGCTGGTGATTTTTCCGTCAGGATGCGCGCGAGCCCGGCTGCCAACGCCGACGAATTCCCCGGCGCGACCAACAACGCCTCTTTTTCATGCCGCACCATTTCGGGGATGCCGTGGACGTCCGTGGTGAGGATCGGGACTTCCATGGCCATCGCTTCAAGCACCACTCGCGGAAAAGACTCCTCATAACTGGAGCAAACGAACACGTCCGCTGCGCCGAGGTAATCGTAGGCGCGCGGCGTTTCAGGAAAAATGCGCAGATTCGGCCGCTGCAAGCCGGTCACCATTGCGGTCATTGATCGATCGAACGCTGTATCGCGTCCGCCCACCATCCAAAATTCGCATTCTCCAGCGAGCGCGGGGTTGCGCCGCCAGAGCAAGTCCACCGCCCAGGCGAAGATGTGCTGGCCTTTGCGTTCGCACACCGTGCCAAGGTTGATCACGAGTTTGCGCCCGGGAGCGAGGCCGAGTGCGTCCCGCATTTCCGTCCGCGAGTGGGCGGCTCGATGGGCGTCAATGGCGGCGACATCAATCCATCCGGGATTCAACACGTAACTGTCGCGGGCGGCAAACGGTTCATAGTAACGCGCAGTGGCGGCCGTATTGAATGAAACGCGTGTGGCGAGCGCGAAGCTGGCCTCGACCAAGGGGATCACCGTGCGGGCAGCGGTGTCGTGATAAAAAGCTGCGGGCGTCGTGCTTTCGTGAATATAAAAAAGCGATGGCTTGACCGCGAGATGAGCGAGGTGAATTGCCCAATAGCTCGCGAGTGTGTTCGCCACAATCAAGGCGGTTTTGCCGCAGTCGATTTGAGCGGATAATTTCTCCAGGGCAAGATGCCACGCGCCGGGAGATGCCGCGTTGGACAACGCGGCGATGTCAACCAGTTGCACTCGTGCGCCCGCAGACTCGAATGCTCCGCGCAGCTCGCCATCAGCCGCGCTGACGAGGGAAATGCGCGCAGCACCGTGTGCAATGAGATAGCGGCAATATTCCAGCAGCAGCAGGGGCGCGCCGCCGCACTCGAGGCTTTGCGTAAACACCAGCACCTCGCCCAGCGGCTCGTAGTTCGGATGATCGAGGCCGTCGAAACTCACGCCAATCGTGTCGGCTGGTTTTGGTGCGCGCTCGGAAAAGTTGCGCCAGTTTTTCCGAAGCTCCTGGTGAAGTTGCGAACCACCCGTCACGTGGATGTCGCGTTCCTTCAGCGCGGAATAGATCGCGCGCACGGATTGCCGGAAAAATTCGGGCGAGGCTGGAGGAAACGGTTTCTTTTCCTCCTCCAAGCCGTAGGTCAGGGTTTGCTGGACGACACAAAGATGACGTGAGCCATCCGCCATTTCCGCGTAAATCCTGAGGGTGACTGGACCGTCCAGCTGTGCAGGGACGTCGATGTACCCCTTGACGTTGCTGTGAACCGCATTCGGGTATTGCCGATGAAGTGCCGGGGCGATGGGCGAAACTTCGCCATGAGGCACTGCCTGCCAGACGTGAAGATCGAAGGTGGCGAGAACCCGCTCAATCGACAGGCTTTCGTGAAACAGGTAACCATCGACCAAAATCCGACCATAAGCGGCGCGGGCAATGATCGCCGGTTCGCGGAAAAACGCGTGAAACGGGGACGTGGGATGAAGCAGGTAGCGTGGACACGGAAGTGAGTCGGCGAGGCGGCATGCGACTCCCTCTGCGCTCGCCGACGGATCGGCGCCGCGAAGGCGAAGCAGATGTCGGGACAATCGTGAAAATTCATGTGCGTCCACTGTCGCTTCTTCGTCCGGAATATACGGGGCGGCGGACGCCCCGGTTACTTCCAACAGAGCACCGTGCACGGGCAGCCATCGGCCGCTGATGGCGAGTGCTTCGAATTCGAGAACGTTGGCGCCGGGTTCGAGAAAGACGAGTAACTCAAACGCGGCGGGCGGGTGCGGTGTCGGATGTTTGAAGTAGGCGGCGAGGTCGGGCCGGATGAACCCATACACGGCGGGCCAGAGGCGCCCGGCGCAACGCACGCGCAGATCCGTGAGTATTTCCGTTGGTTTGCCGACGAGCCACCCGCGCAGAGTCAGGCGTCCCGTCGGTACGGTGGTGTTTGCCGCCGGGTGCTCGAGGTTAAAATACCCTTGGGCAAATTCGATCATCGCGTTCGTTTATCCCAGCCACGCCTCGCGGACCATTTGCAAATGCTGCGGCAACGTGCGGGCGTGATGATAATTGCGCGCGGCGCGGGCGTGGGCCATCGAGATCATTTTCTGGTTACCGGCGAAGTGGTCCGTCAGCGCGCGCTTCAGCGCCTCGGCAAGTTTGAAGGGATCACCCGCGGGAACGAGATGGGCTTCGTCGGTGTTCGTCACCATTTCCGCGATGCCGTTGACGTCAGTGCTGACAATTCGCGTCCCAAAAACCATGGCCTCGAGCAACACGCGGGGGAACGACTCCTCGAAACTGGAACACACCAGAATATCGGCCAGCTGGTAGAAGTCGTAGATCTCACTTGTTTCATCGAAGATCTTCACGTCGTGCAGACCCATGAGTTTGATGTCCTCCAGTAGCATTTCCATGTAGAGTCCGGGACGGGCGCCCACCATGACCCATTGGATTTTCTTTCCGGGAAAGAGGCCGGGCAGCTCCTTGTTGAGCAGGTCGATGCCGCGAATATAAATGTGCTGACCCTTGCGTTCGCAGATCGAACCGATGTTGACGATGAGCACGGCATCGGGATCGAGGCCGTGCTTGCGGCGGAGCGCGGCGCGGTCGTGCTTCGCCTTGAACTGTTCGATGCGGTCGAAATCCACCCAGCTCCGCAGGCTGCGGAAATTGTCGTTGATGTTCAGCTCCTCGAAAATGGCGCGGGTGGCTTGCGCGGTAAAAACCACTCGGGTCGCCAGCCGGAAGGATTCCTCGATGGTGTCATGCATCACCGGCGGCATGAGCTGGGCGAAGAAGCGCTTCACGGTGTTACTCTCGTGAATATAGAGCGCGGACGGTTTGCCGAGCAGCGCGGCGAGCTGCACGGCCCAGAACGTCAGCATGGTGTTGCACACGAAAACATCAGTGCCGTCCCAGTTGCGCGCCCCCGCTAGTTTTTTCAGCGCGGCCGCGAATTCGCCCGGCTTTTTTGCGCCGAGCAGGCTGGATACATCCCAGACTTCGACCTTGAAACCGAGTTGCTCGAAACGCGCGCGCAAGGGTCCTTCCTGCGGGGAAACGATGGTGATTTCGACGCCGGGTTGCTCCGCGAGAAAACGCGCGAGTTCGAAAATAAAGATCGGCGCGCCTTCGTAGTTGAGATTGTGCGTGACCACCGTGGCCCGAAACGCGCGCGCGGTTTGCGCGTATCGCTGATGATAGGGATTTAGCGGCAGATTGCGCGGGGGAAAGTCGAACGTTTCGCTGTGATACGGATCGCGGAAACCGCCGTGACGGGCGAGGTATTCGACGTGTTCCCGTTCTGCGTACGTGTTGCCGCGGGTGGCGCTGCCGAGGTGGCGGAGTACGGCTTGCGGGCTGTAAACGGTGCGATAACCGGCGGCGCCGGCGCGGAGGCAGTAGTCCACATCGTTGTAGGCGACAGCGAGTTTTTCCTCATCGAAACCATTGAGCTTTCGATAGAGGTCCGTGCGAGTGAGCAGACACGCCCCGGTTACGGCGGCGACATTGCGCGCGGCGTGAGGCAGGAACTGGGTCCCGAGGTCGTCCACGGGTTCCTTCTCGAACAAAACGTGGGCGAGTCCGTCCTCGCGGCTGAGGGAAATGCCCGCGTGGTTCAACGTGCCGTCGGGATAAACGAGTTTGGCGCCAACGACACCAACGCCGGGAACGCTGAGCCAACCGGCGAGATCTTCGATCCAGCCCGGCGTGAGCGCTTCCACGTCGTTGTTAAGATGGAGCAGCAGCGGCGTGTCGGCCTGGGCGCTGCCAAGGTTCACGAGGCGTGAGTAATTAAAACCGTCGGTGCCCGCAGGCGCACGAAGGACGGCGCAGCGCAGATCGGTGCGGGTCGGGAGGGTAGCGAGATAGGCGAGCATTTCCGGATCGGTGGAGGCATCATCGACCACGATTACCTTTACCGATTCGAGCGGCGTGGTCCGGGTGATCGAGTCGAGGCAGGTTCGCAAAAGATCCACGCGATTTTTCGAGGGGATGACGATGGTGACGGGATTATCGCGCAGAATTTCCGGATCCCATTTGAGCTGGTGCAGGCAAAGCGCGTATTGGCGTGCGAACTCCGGCAGAACCGGTTCGGCGCGAAGCCCCCGACGTTTGGTCGCTTCGGCGATGCCGTTGCGAGCGGCTGCAAAAAGATAGCCCTTTTGGTCGCCACGCGAGGCAGTGCTTTCGGCGTGGGCCCGCCAATGATAGCCAATGAACGGAACGTGAACGACGTCGCGGGCCTCAATTAATTCCGCGCAGCGCAGGAAAAGATCGATGTCTTGCGCGCCATTGAATTCAGGCCGCAGGCCGCCAGCTTTGGTTATGATGTCGCGGCGGATCACGCTGAGGTGGTGCGTGTAATTGTGCGTCACCGCCATTTCCGGACTCCATCCGCCCTTGAACTGCGGATCGAAACGCCGGCCGCTGTCGTCAATCTTGTCTTCGTCGGTATAAAGATAACCCGCGGTTGGATGCTGTGCGATCGCTTGCGCGACATGCAGCAACGCGTCGTGCGGGAGCAGATCGTCGTGGTCCAGCAGGGCGACAAAATCGCCGGTGGCGACCTCCAGCGCGGAATTGGTGGCGCGCGAAATGTGCCCGTTTTCGGTGCGGAAAACGGGTTTGATTCTCGGGTCGATTTTCGCGGCCTCCGCAAGCATGCGGCGAACGTGCGGCTGCGGCGACGCGTCGTCAGCGATGCAGAGTTCCCAGCGCGGATAGAGCTGTTGCTTGAGGCAATCGAACAGTTCGAGCAGATATTTTTCAGGCGTGTTGTAAGCCGGGACGACCACGCTGATCAGCGGACCGCCGTTTTTCACGAGGAGGTTCGCGTCGTTTTGGAGCAACCCACGAAGGCGAGGGGTCAGGCGATTGTGCCAGATCCAGCGCGAGTAGGGATCCTGATCGCGGCGGCGGGTGATGGCTTGCGGAATTACCTTTGCCTCGCCGTGACCGAGGGTGGCGGCCAGCGATTCTTTGAGCCGGGCGATTTCGGCACGGGATTGTTTCCAGCTGTCGAATTTGAAACGCCCGAGCAGCGCGCCGCGGGCGAAAGCCGCGACAACTTTATAGAACAAGGCGGGCCGGTAGATTGGAATCGCGCCCGCGTGGTCGTCGCGCCGGTCGAGATACATGCGGCGCGCAAAGGCGATGGGACGGTTCCCATCTCCAGTTTCAGCAAAAATTTTCAGATTGGCCGGGCTCGGCGTATCCTGGCGTACATCGATCAATCCGTAGTAACCCGACTTGAGCGCGTTGGTATGATCGGAACGATGAGCGGCGACGTCCGGACGATCCTTGGGATAAACGAGGCGGTTTTCGGTGAGGACGCCGGTGGTGGCGCTGAGTTGTTGGATTTCGCAGCCGACGCCGAAAATCCAACCGGTGACCCGGAATTTGCCATAGCCGGCGTTGATCCAATAACCGGGATTTTCAATGTGGCCCAAAAATCGATTGCCGATGGCGACGTCGCTGGTCGGCGTGAGGATATCGCGCAACACCCGATCTGTTTCGCGGCACAGTACGGGCCACGATGCGCGGTGGAAATGCCGGTAGAGATAATGAAGGGTTTGATAGACGACCACGGCGCGGAGCATGCGCGGTGGTTTGGTGGCGTCGGGCGGCAACGCAGATGTGTCGAGAGGAGTGCGGAAAAATTCCCGCCAGTCCGTGCCATCGTGGTAATCGAGCGCGAGTTCGCGCGCCCCCCGCCAAACCTGGGCAAGCTGGATAAACCCGGTGCGCAGCGCGGTCAGTCCGCCGCCGAAGGCCGCCTGGGTATCCTTGCGATCGAGACCGTAGATGCCGAGATAGGCGCGCTTGTCGACCCGCGCGCGAATATCGACGCAATTGCCGTTCGGCCCGGCGTACAACCAGCCGGTCACTTCGATTCCAACCCCCACTGGCCGCCAGGTTGCGGGACTGTCGATGTGGAATTTGGGCGCATTGGGGTCGCTCATTAAAGGTTCAGCTATAAAGCGTCAGTGGCGTGGGCAGTAAAGCCTCTTCCGTGAAAGGAAAGCGTCATGAAATAAGATTGGCAGCGGTGGAAATTTACCTTGGCTTCCCGGTTTGCAAACGTCCGCTGTCTCCCCCTCGCCACGTCCTGCGATCGGCAAATTCGCCCTGCTCTTTTTTGGGGCGGCCCTAGCAGCCTGTCGGACTTTGCCGACTGAAGGCGTCTACAGATAAATAGACGCCTTCTAATGAATTTTTTCGGGCAAATACGTAATGCCAGATAGCCTTCGTTTTCCAAGTCCGACAGGCTGCTAGGTTGCCCAGTTGACGTGGCAACCTAAGCATGAATCACAGTAAGTTTGCCGTCAGCTCATTCGAAAATCGGAATGGCGTTACGTCATGGAGAGTCGATGGCCGACTGCATGGCGTCCGCATTCGGAAGAACTTCAAAACGCGCGAAGAAGCCGCCGCTGAAAAAGCGACGCTTGAAATCAAAGCGCTCCCAACGAGTGCTGGTCTGCGCCAGATCGCGACGGCCCTAACTGACGAACAGGTCCGGGAAGCCGAGGCGTTGTTTCAACGGGTCGAGGGCAAGGTGCGCGCTCTTTCCTTCTACGTCGATTTCGCCTTGGCCAACTATCGCGAGCCCGAGCATCAAAAGACGTTGAGCGATGCCGTCGCAGGATACGTCGCCGCCAGAGAACTCGAATACGGCCAAGACCACATTTGCTACGCTCAGCTGCAAAGAATACGCTGGGACTTGCGGCGCATGGTGGATCACTTCCCGGGAAAAACCGTCGCAGAGATTTCGTCGCCGGCCCTGCTCGCGTTTTTGGAAGGCCGGAAAAACAGCCTCAAAACCTTCAGCAACCAGCGCGGGACGTTGGGCACGTTCTTCAAGTTTTGCTTCCATCGTGGGTGGGTATGCGAGAACCCAATCCTGAAAGTGCCCAACGATCGGGTGCGCCAGCGGAGAGGCGTGGCACGCACCCTCAGTGCCGTAAAAGCGGGCGAGTTGATGGAGTTCATGGAAACCTACCAAGGCGGGAGATGGGTTCCTTACTACGCCCTTTGTCTGTTCGCAGGTATTCGCCCAGGTGTGCCCAGCGGGGAAATAACCAAGTTGGACCCCGAAGACATAAATCTGGATACGGGGACGATTCACATTCGCGCCGAAGTTTCGAAAGTGCGCGAACCGCGGCGCATCGCCATCCAGCCGAATCTGGCCGTCTGGCTTCGAGCCTACCGTCCCGAGACTCCGCACCCGTGCCTGAAAGAGCCCAAACCAGAGCTACGATAACGTCAGCGCTGCGATCGCGCGCAGCTTGCTGCGCAGTCCCGGCAGCCGCCGCTGACTCGCAGAATCACCGGGCAAATGGCCCGTCAGCGCTTCCTGAAACGCCGGATTTTCCGAAAGACTGCGCACGGCCGCGGCAACGTAGCCACGCAAAGTAACGGGAGCGGCCTCTACTTCGGCCGCGATATTTTCCCGTCCATCGACCACCGTGATGAAATCCTCAAGGTCATGGCTCGCGTAGAAATCGCCGTTGCCCCGGTCAGAAAAGGCCACGTATTTGGTGGCGAGAAACGCCACCGGAGAAATCAGCCGCAGCCGGGTATGCGCAATTTCGCGTTCGGTGGCGGTAGCCAGGGCGTCGGGAAACCAAGCGGTATTCAGACCAAGCCCGGCTTCCTCGGTGGGCATGATGTCCACGGTTAGTCCCCCAAGAGTCCATCGGCAAAGCGGCGCTTTTTCGCGCGTGTCATGCTCGAATCCCAGATGCCGAAGCCGAGCTTCAACGTTGGAATACCGTTCCGACGTTACGACTTCGAGGATGACATCAACGTCGTCAGTTGGGCGGGCTGGAGACAGTTCCGGATCGTCCACCAGAAAATTCACGATGGAGCCGCCCACGAAGGCCTAGCTCTGACCAAGCTGATCGAGGCGGTCGGCCACCGCACGCAGTGCGCCAAGGTTAGGCTGCGGCATGAGCGTTCAGGCGTTGAGAGATTTCCTTTTC
>JAYVMJ010000322.1:0-4945 GCA_043759025.1 Verrucomicrobiota bacterium
TCTTTGGTGAATGTTTGAGCGTCGTCCGCGCGCCCAAGTGCGAGGTAAGGCGTTTCTCGATGTCGGTCAACGCGGTCGCCGTCGCGGCGGGCATCTTGCGTCGTTTACCGGCGCCGGCGCTTGAGCTGTTTTTCAACAACTCTTCCAATGCTCGAACACTCAATCCCTGCTCCAATGCACGGCGCGCGATCACCAGACGCTCGGCGGAATTCT
Organism: Verrucomicrobiota bacterium; assembly: GCA_043759025.1. Classification (GTDB taxonomy): domain Bacteria; phylum Verrucomicrobiota; class Verrucomicrobiia; order Opitutales; family Opitutaceae; genus Lacunisphaera. The sequence continues at coordinate 214 of JAYVMJ010000322.1, forward strand.
CGACACCCAACAAAACTTTCGCGTGACCGACGCTGAGCAATCCCTTGCCCACATACCCCTGCAATTCGGCCTCCAGTGCGAGTAAACGCAGCGAATTTGCAACCGTTGCCCGACCCTTGCCCACGCGTTGCGCGGCGGCGTCCTGCGTGAGATCGAAATCGCGGATCAAGCTCGCATAACCGTGCGCCTCTTCGAGCGGGTTGAGGTCCGCGCGTTGCAAATTCTCGATCAGCGCGAGCGACGCCGACGAGGCATCGCTGGAAGTCATCACCCGGGCGGGAATCGATTTGAGTTTGAGCTGCTGAAAAGCGCGCCAACGGCGCTCACCGGCGATCAGCTGAAATTTATCGCCGACCGGCCGCACCACGATCGGTTGCAGCAATCCTTCTGCGCGGATACTTTCGACCAGATCAGTCAAAGCATCCGCCGCAAATTCTTTGCGCGGCTGGTAGGGATTCGGCTCAATCTGATGCAGCGAAATTTCACGATAGCCGGTCAACCCCTCGGCCACCGGGGTCGCACCGGACGAAGGTTTCGACGCTGCGTCAACTGCGGCCGGGGCCGGTTTGGGCGCAGTAGTCCCGCTGGTAATTAACGCGCCGAGGCCGCGGCCGAGACGCGATTGCGATGGTTTGGCCATATTATTTTCCCTGGGGAATGAACAACGTCTGACCGACGCGAATCTTCGTCGGGTCCGAAATCTTGTTGGCGTTAATGACGTCCTGAAGTCGCGCGTTGTTTTTCCGCACGATCTCCGAGAGCGTGTCACCCGACTGCACCGTATAATTGATTCCCTCCTTCGGGAAATCCTCCTTAAAATTGGTCTGCATCGCCGGTCGCGTGGCCTGACCCTTCGCCACCGCATCGACCGCCGCCTGGGTCTGCTTGGCCAGACGTTCGATCTGGCCGCCAACCTGATTCAACGTTTCGCGCTTCTGTTCGGCGAGAGCCGACTGCATGGTGCGGTTGATATCGGCCAGCGCTTTGTTGAGCTGCTCAATGGTCACGAAACTCTGATTTGATTTCGCCTGGAGCGTGCCGTTGTCGCGCGTGAGTTGCTCGACGCTCAGTGACAGTTCGCCCACCCGCTGAGTCAGCACGCGCAAGTCCTCGCGCAAACTGTAGAGTTCCTGACGCGGGTCACTGGATTGAGCCCAGACCGCGGTCGTCATCACGACACAAAGGCCACCATATCGAAGAAAGCTGCTACGCATGAAAGGCATGGTGGGAAGTTACCGCGCAAAAACAAGCCTTAGGAGTCGGAAGTTGCAGACGGCGATGGCGGCTTCACCCGCGGAAATGGCGTGCGCGCGACGAGCGGCGGCATGGACTGGCTGGATAATTGCGTCCCAGGCTCAACGGGAAAGCCCCGCAGAAACTCCGCGGCGGGCAACAGACGTCCGCCGGGACGTTGCAACAAACGCAGCCGCAGAACGCCGTCCCCCGCGCCCACCAATAATCCCGATGGATCGGTGCCAATGACTTCACCCGCCGCCGCGCCGGAATTTTCCGCAACGAAGTCGGCTAAGCCCAGCTTCACGATATGGCCGCCAATGCCCACCGTACACGCCGGCCACGGCATGAGTCCGTTGATCCGCGCGGCGAGCAGGGACGCGGGCAATTGAAAATCGAGGACGCCGTCGCTCTTTTCCAACCGCCGGCAAAACGTCGCAGCCGCTTCGTCTTGCGCCGCGAATTTTTGCTCACCCGCCGCAATCGCGGGCAGGCAGCGCGCGAGCAACGGCACGCACGCACGCGACAGTTTCGCTTCGATTGTCGCGGCCGTGTCCAACGGCTCAATCGCGACGCGCTCAACGTCCGCCACCGGACCGGCGTCGAGCTTGAGCACCATTCGCATCAACGTGACGCCAGTCTCCGTCTCGCCACAGGTGATGGCCGTCTGGATCGGCGATGCGCCGCGATAAGCCGGCAAGACCGAGGTGTGGAGATTCAGCGTGCCCAGCCGCGGCGTATCGATGACGTCCTGCTTAAGAATATGCCCGTAAGCCATCACGAGCGTCAGGTCGGGCCGGAACGCCGCCAGTTGCTCGCACTCGGGGACGGCTATTTTAATGGGTTGCAGCACGGGCAAACCGCGTGCGACCGCCCACTGCTTGATTTTGTTGGCTTGGATTTTTTGTCCGCGTCCCACCGCCCGGTCAGGCTGGGTAAAAACCGCCACGATCTCCGCCTGCCCCACCCCTTCGTTCGCGATCCAATTGAGCGCGGGCAGCGCGATGGCATCCGAACCCATGAAAACGACGCGGAGCATGACGCAAAGAAAACTCAGTCATCCAACGTCGACGGATCGATGACTTCCTCGCCGGAACCCGACGCTTCCGCCAGACGCTGATTCCGGCGCGTGCCCTTCGCCGCGATCCGGTCGGCAGCGGTGCGGTTCTTTTTGCCAATGAGATCGAAATGAATCGGACAGCCGTCGAGATCGAATTCCTTCACCAAGCCGGCCTCGAGATACCGGCGGTAAGATTCGGTCAAGCTGCGCTCCTGATTGCAGAAAAGTTTCATCCGGAACGGACGCGTGCCGGTCTGCGTCGCGTAATAAACCTTGAAACGAATATTGTAGGTCGAAGGCGGTGGCGTGCGATCCGCGAGCTTAACGATACACGCGTTGAGCTTGGCCGTGGGAATCTTGGTATCGAGCCGCTTGTCGAGCGCCCGCGCCGCCTTGAGCATGCGCCCGATCTCGTGACCGGTGAGGGCCGAGACAAACATGACGGGCGCGCCGGGCGTAAAAAACAATTTCTCAAACATCGTCTTCTCGTAGTGCTCACGATAAGCGCGCTCGGTTTTGAATTTCTCCACGAGCGGATGATGCTTGTTGAAGGCCTCGTGCACCAAGTCCCACTTATTCACCACGATCACGATGGGCTTGGCCGCCTTGATGATTTCGCCGGCGATCGCCTGATCCTGCTGCGTCACGCCGTCGATCGCATCAAGCACCATGAAGACCACGTCGGCGCTGTGAATCGCCTCCAGCGAACGCAGCCGGGAAAAATATTCCACCGACGAGGAAAGTTTTGTCGCGGCGCGAATGCCGGCGGTATCGATGAGACGGAACGGCCACTTTTTCCCGTCGTTGTTCACGTAAACGAAATCCAGCTCAACGGCGTCACGGGTCGTTCCCGGCGTATCGCTCACAATCAGCCGGTCGCTCTTCAATAGACGATTGCTGAGCGAGGATTTACCGACGTTCGGGCGACCCACAAAGCAAACGCTAAGGCGTTCCTTTTCGAGTTCGGTTTCCTCGGGCACCGGACCGAGTTTTGCCAGGACCGCATCGCGCAATTCCGCTTCGCCATTGCCGTGCTCCGCTGAAACGTAGAACGGTTCGCCGAAACCCAAACGGAAAAACTCGGAGATTTCCTTGATTTTCTCCTTACCGCTGTCGGCTTTGTTCGCGACGAGGAGCACCTGTTTTTTGGCGCGGCGCAGCAATTGCGCGATACGTTCGTCGAGCGGAGCCACGCCGTCGCGCGCATCGATCACAAAAAGAATGACGGTCGCCGCCTCGATCGCGAAGCCCACCTGTTCCTCGGAAATCTTGGTGATACGGGCCGGCGTATCGCTCCCGGTCAGGCCCAAGCCGCCCGTGTCGAGCAACGTGTAGCTGCCATCCTTGACCTCGGCGTTGACCACGTCGCGCGTGACGCCCGGCATGTCGTGGACAATGGAAATACGCTTGCGCGCCAGTCGGTTAAACAGGCGGCTCTTACCCACATTGGGCCGGCCAACAATGGCCACGGTGCGCGGAACAGGAGTCATTTGAGGCAGACCTTCGGGGCGGAGACGTCTGCTGGCAAGCGATTGTTGGACAATAACGCCTCTCATAAAGGTGGGACGGCATATCCCTAAGCTGGAACAAGACAATCGGAGTGGCCCACGAAGCACACGAATGACACGAAAAAAAGCAATTCCGGGCAAACCCAACCCGTTTTCATCTCACCAAACGGGGAACTGAATGAGACAATGAATTGCTGCGCATCCGTCTGGTTTTCGTGCGTTTCGTGTGTTTCGTGGGCAAGTCTTCTGCATGGATCCGTATTAGTCGTCCGCGCAGCACGATCCAGCTCGCATGCACAAAATTCGAGCCGGCTCGAAAATTAGTGTTTATTAGTGCCCATTAGTGGTTTCAGCTCGGTCTCCATGTTCGAAAGCCTGACCGAAAAACTGACCGGTGCCCTCCGCAACCTTCGTGGCGTGGGCCAACTCTCCGAAGCCAACATGGCGGACGCCCTCAAGGAAGTGCGCGCCGCCCTGCTCGCCGCCGACGTCCACTTCAAAGTTGCGCGCGAGTTTATCGACAAGGTGCAGGTCCAGTGCCTCGGTCAGGAAGTCCTGAAATCCGTCTCGCCCGGGCAACAGATCGTCAAAATCATCCATGACGAACTGGTGAAATTACTCGGCGAAGGCACCACGGAACTTTCCCCCACCCGCCCGCTCAAGATCCTGATGGTCGGCTTGCATGGTTCAGGCAAAACGACGTCGACGGCCAAGCTCGGCAAGTTGCTCAAGAAAAAAGGCGCGCGTCCGTTTGTCGTCGCGTGCGATGTCTATCGTCCGGCGGCCATCGACCAACTCGAGATTCTGGCGAAGCAGGAAGAACTGGGATTCTACTCCGATCGCGTTTCAAAAGACGTGCCCGCGATTGGCGTGAAAGGATTGGAAACTGCGCTACAGGAAAGCGCCGACGTCATTCTCTTCGACACCGCGG
>JAYVMJ010000323.1:0-2131 GCA_043759025.1 Verrucomicrobiota bacterium
GATCAAAAGGAATGCATCGTCCTCGATTATTCCAAGACCTCACTGCTCGCACGAAAAATTCGCGATGAAATCCGCTTGGTGGATCCAGCCACGAAATTATACCTCGGCAAGGTCTGGTGGGGCCAAACCCGGCTGGTGGATTTCGCGTTAAAATTCCCCGACTAACGAAATTTCGTTCGCGCTCCCATGACCCTGACCGCTGATCAACTCCTTCGCAAGCCAGCGGAGGAATTGGACGAACTCTTCAAGGCGGCTCCCGCCGGAACGATCCCCGTGGGCGAAGCCACCGGAACCGCGATCGCGTGGCCCGGGAGTCTTTGCGCAAGGATCTTTGCATGGTTCGCGCGTTGGTTTCTTTGGCAGGGAAAAATCTTCGATCCCGCCGGCCAGTGCCTCCGCAATCGCGTCTCCGCCTTCAGCATCGTTGCAATCAAGGCTGAGGTCTATGCGGGCCAGAGCTGGCTTGATGGACGCGACTGCATCGTCATCGATTACTCAAAGACGTCGTTCGTGGCGTGTTTTGTCCGGGATGAAATCCGGCTCGTCGCACCGGGACTTTATCTCGGGCAGGTTTATCTGGGAAAAAACAAAAAGCCAGCGCTCAAGTTTTCCGTCAGTTTTCAATATCAGCCGGCGCGAAAATGTTGGCGACGTTGCCTCGCGACGATCACCGCGCTCCTCATCGTCTTCGGGATTTACCTCGCCGTCCGCCTGACCAGCGATGTGCCGGTCATTTACGCCGCGCCGATCGATCACTTCAAATACGGTTCCACGGGCGGCGAGCGTGACGCGGGCATTCCCTATTGGCTGTGGAAGGTAATGCCGGCGATGTTTCCCGAATTTATTCCGGGGCCGCGCCACGACCTCACGTCATTCGGATTCGTTTTCGATCCCACTCGCCCGGTCGACAAAGATCTGCCGGTCGGCGTCTCAAAACGAAAAGTACAGGGGATTGATCGCGTGTTTTTCAACTGCGCGGTCTGTCACGTCGGGACGGTGCGCGACACCCCCGAAAGTGCGCGCCGGATTATCGCCGGCATGCCGTCCAACACCGTCGACCTGCAGGGCTTTGAGCGTTTTCTTTTTGCGTGCGCCACCAGCGAAAAATTCACGCCGGATCGCATCGCGGCCGAGATGAAACGCATCGGGGCAAACGACGACCTCATCAACCGTCTCATCCTCCGTTATATTGGCATCGATCTGGGTCGGACCCGGCTGCTTTTTCTGCGCGACCGGTTCAAGTTCATGGATCGCGAGCCCGACACCGGGCCGGGTCGCGTCGACACGTTCAACCCGCCGAAAGTCCTGATGAATTTTCCGATGGATCAGGTGCCCGAGCGCGAATGGGTCGGAAACTGCGACCTGCCGTCGATCTGGAACCAAGGCGCCCGCAAAGGCATGTGGCTGCATTGGGATGGCAACAACAACTCCGTCGAGGAGCGAAACCGCAGCGCGGCCTTCGGCACTGGCGCGATTCCCCCGACGCTCGACCGTCCGTCGATGAAGCGGATGGAAGCATGGCTCAACGAGGCCAAACCGCCCGGGTATCCTTACCCGATCAACCATGATCTCGCGGTGCGCGGCGCTCCCATTTACCGCGACTATTGCGCCCGTTGCCACGGGAAAAACGGCAAGGATTTTTCCGGCGCGCTGGTCGGCCAAGTCACGCCGATCGAACAAATCGCCACGGATCGCCACCGGCTTGATTCCTATTCCGTGGCCCTGTGCGCCAACCAGAATCTGCTCTACGCGGCTTATCCCGGGGATCGCTTCAGCCATTTTCGAAAAACGTTCGGTTATGCGAACCAGCCACTCGACGGTCTCTGGCTGCGCGCGCCCTATCTGCACAACGGCTCAGTGCCAACGCTGCGCGATTTGCTCAATCCGGCCAGCGAACGCCCTGCGGTTTTTTACCGCGGGTATGACGTTTATGATCCGAAGAACGTCGGCTTCATCGCCTCGGTGCAAGAGGAAGACGGTCGGGCGTATTTCAAGTACGACGCCGCTTTGCCCGGCAACGGAAATTTCGGACACGAAGGCCGCGCATACGGCACCTCCCTCCCGGCGGACGAGAAGGACGCCTTGATCGAATACCTCAAACAATTCTAGGAGACGAAAGCCATGAGCCTGA
>JAYVMJ010000324.1:0-2534 GCA_043759025.1 Verrucomicrobiota bacterium
ATAAAACTAAACGACGTTTCGCTGCAGGATCAGCTGGGCGTCACCGCGCAGGCTCCGTTGTGGGCGATCGCCCATAAGTTCGTTCCGAATCAGGTTGAGACGCAAATTCGCGCGATCACGCTCCAAATCGGACGGACCGGCGTGCTGACTCCGGTGGCCGAACTCGCGCCAGTTAAAATTGGCGGCTCGAAGGTGGCGCGGGTTTCACTCTTTAATCGCGACGAGATAACGCGCCGGGACATTCGCGTGGGTGATTTCGTTTACGTCGAGAAGGCGGGTGAGATCATCCCAGCGATCGCCAGCGTTGACCGGGCAAGGCGCACGCCGGAGGTTAAACCGTTCTTGTTTCCGGTGGTGTGTCCGGCTTGCAACGCCGCGCTGGTGCATACGCCGGGCGAGGCGGCGACGCGCTGTCCGAATCGGAATTGTCCGGTGCAAATAGAAAAGCGAGTGGAGTATTTTGCGTCGAAGCCGTGCGTGGCCATTTCGGGGCTTGGGCCAGCGACCGTTGCGAAATTGGTGGAGAAAGGCGCGGTAAAAAATATCGCGGATCTCTATTCTTTGCGACGGGAAGATCTGCTTTCCATTGGTGGCAACGGTACAAAATCCGCCGACCATTTACTCGCGGCAATCGAGCAAAGCAAACACGCTGAGCCTTGGCGTTTCGTTTGCGGGCTCGGCATTCCCCAAGTCGGCGAGGCGGCCGCGCGCGCTCTTGCCCGTCATTTTGGTGACCTCGCAATGCTGGCTCACGCACAGCCAGCGGAATTTTTGCGAGACGGCCGACCCATGATTTCCGGCGTCAGTGACGGCGCGTCGCATGCGATTCTCGCATACTTTTTACTCCCGGAAAACGTCGAAATGGTGGACCGTTTGATTGCCGTGGGTGTTAAACCGGAAGGTTCCATGGCGGAGACACGAAATACGAAGGCCGCTACTGCCCCTTAGCGGGTTCTGTAGTTTCGGTCAGGGCGAATTATTGGCGGTGAAACAGGACTTTCCCGGAGTCCAGGGATTTTCCTGCGATATAGTTAGAACGAAAACGCAAACGTTCTCAATGAATGGTGCGGTCCTTTACTAGTGTTTTTTCCCTAAATGGTGTAGGATTTGGTTTTCTACCCTTATGTCTTCCTTATCCCTTGGTCGGCTCGTTCGTTTATTTTCATTGGCTTTGACGGTCCCGTTGGCGGCCTTCGCCCAGGTCAATCTTTCTGTGAACGCGACTCAAGCCGTCCGCACGGTGGATGAGCGGGTCTTCGGGGTAAACGCAGTGACGTGGGATGGGCAAACGGGATCGGCGCAGACGATTTCCCTTTTGCAGGCCGCCGGCGTCCGGACTGTGCGGATTCCCGGTGGCTCGGGCTCGGACGGTTATCATTGGAGTGGCTCGCATCCCAATTGGGAAGCGGCCTTCGACTCGTTCAGTCGACTGATCACGGGAATCAATGGTCAGGCTTTTATCACGGTGAACTACGGCTCGGGCTCGCCGCAGGAAGCCGCGGCGTGGGTGGCGTATGCCAATGCCAGTTCCGGGCTGCTCGGCACGAATGCTGACGTCACCATTGGCATCGACACCGCGACGGGTACCGATTGGAAAACCGCAGGATATTGGTCCGCGTTGCGCGCGACCTCCGCCTTGGGGACCGACGACGGCAAAAATTATTTACGACTCGGTCGGTCGAGCCCGTTCGGTTTCAAATATTGGGAGATTGGCAACGAGTGCTACGGCTCGTGGGAAAACGATACGCATACGCCCCAGTGGGATCCGGTAACCTACGCGACGTGGGCTAAGACCTTCATCACAAAAATGAAGGCGGTGGATTCAACAATTAAAGTCGGCGTCGTGGCGGAGACGGGGGAAGACACTCTCGACTCGAAATCTCCTGTGCACCCCGTGACTAACCCGCGTACGGGTGTGACGCATCACGGTTGGACTCCCGTGATGCTAAGCACGTTGAAGACTCTCAACGCCACTCCGGATTTTCTGATTTATCACCGTTATGACGGTGCTCCGGGTCAGGAATCAGATGCCACTTTGCTCCAAGCCGCGAAAACCTGGCCGAATGACGCGGCCAATTTGCGACAGATGCTTTCGGATTATCTAGCGGCCGGCGGCATTGAACTTTGTGTGACGGAAAACAACTCGGTTTACGGCAATCCTGGGAAGCAAACGACCAGTCTCGTGAATGGACTTTATATGGCCGACAGCATCGGCAATGTTTTACAAACGGAGTTTAATTCGCTCGTCTGGTGGGACCTGCGCAACGGCCAGGATAATTCGAACAATCTCAGCTCGTCCCTCTACGGCTGGCGCCAGTATGGCGACTACGGAATCCTCTCCTCGCCCTCCTCTTTTGGCTCAACCACCGCCTACGACCCGTACCCGACTTATTATGTGATGAAGCTGTTGTCGCACTTCGCGCGTGGCGGAGATACGGTCGTTCAAGCAACGAGTGACAATCCGCTGGTGTCCATCTTCGCCGCGAAACGTGCGGATGGCTCGCTGAGCCTGCTGGTGATCAACAAGGACCCGA
>JAYVMJ010000325.1:0-5150 GCA_043759025.1 Verrucomicrobiota bacterium
ACGCTCCCGCGCAAGCACTTCAATCCCCACGCCCGCTTCCTATGGGACGGGACTGAATAAATTATTGGAAAAGATCAAACGCCAAAGTCCGACAGGCTGTTAGCGCAAAAGCGCGACTCTCCCTTTCAACCACTTATCCCTCCACAGCCAAAGACCCTGGTGATGCATTTGGACAAGACGTCTAAATCGTCGCCGGCCGCGCATCGCGCACGTTACGAATTTCTCGATACCCACGGCCTCGGCAAATGAGCCGCATCGCGCAGCGGCCGCGACCGGCAGCGTACCGATGGTCGCGATGGTTCAATCCATGTCCGCCGATCGATTGTGCTCGATTACTGGAGACCAAAACCGGCGGGTTGGGTCCAATAGAACGTGTCTCCAATCAGCGGCATTCTTCCTCGGTGCTTTCAGCCTGAAAGCGGCTTTACCGCGCCCTGCCGCCGGGGGCTCGCCTGAGATGAATTTCTCCCGCTTCAATCCCGGCATCAGGCGTCTCTCGACGGCGGAGGGGGAAACATCGGTGGTGCGCGTTGAACTTTCGGCTCGGTCCCTGCTCCTAGTCTTGGCGCTGATCGCGGCCGTGTGGATTCTCATTAACCTCGTACCGATTTTGTTGGTGCTGGTAACCGCGTTGATGCTGGTCGGCGCGTTAAGTCCAATTGTCACTTGGCTGGAGCAGAGAAACGTACGGCGGGCATTTGCACTCTGTACGATTTTCGGCCTGGCCATCGCCACGGCGATCGGGCTCGCCGTGGTCACGGTCCCCACCGTCATCACCCAATTGCGGAGCTTGGTCGACAACGAGCCGGTGATCCGCGAACGCGTAGCGATCTACCTGCAGCAATCGAATTTTACCGCCCCGCTCGCCGACGACCTGCGCAATCTCCACTACACGGATTTGGCCAAGTCCTTCAAAACGACCTTGGTCGCGATGGGCACCGACATGGTGGCCACGTTCGCCTACGGGATGGCGGCGGTATTTCTGGCGTTTTATATCATGCTTGATCGCGACCGGCTGCGCGGAGCGCTCTTCGCCATCGTTCCCCGCGCTCACCACATCCGGCTGTCGCGGATTCTGCTGAATCTCGTCACGATTGTCGGCGGGTACATCCGGGGACAGCTACTGACATGCCTGCTCATGGGCGGATTTATTTTTGTGCTGCTGCTGGCTTGTCGCGTGCCCAACGCACTCGCTATTGCAGCGTTTGGTGGAGTCATGGATCTGTTGCCATACATCGGAATTTTTCTCACGATGGGTCCCGCGGTTCTGGCCGCCACGGTGAAAGGACCGGTCATCGCCAGCATCGTCTTTGGTTCACTGTTTGCCTATGAGGAGCTGGAAAGCCGCCTCTTGGTCCCGCTGGTTTACGGCCGCGCTCTGCGGCTACCTTCCTCGGTGGTGTTTTTCTCGCTGCTGGTGGGCACGGCGCTGGATGGGATCGTCGGCGCGCTCCTCGCCCTGCCCAGCGCCGCAGCCATCCTGATGTTAATCGAGGAACTGCGGGTGGAACTGCCGGGCGAAACGGTTCAACCGAAGGATGTCGAGCAACGCCGGGAGGATGACCGCTCCGAACAAGAGTACGAACGTCGCTCGGAAAGCATGCCCGCCGCACAAGCTGCCGCCATAGCGGTAGAGATATCCGGAGATCGAAAAAAAGAAGAGGAAGAAAACAATCGGACGGAACCTGCGACTCCGGAAATCCATCCGCCCGTCGTTCCCGGAGCGGAACCAGAACTGCGAAAACTTTAATTTTCAGAAAGGCGATCACCTCGTCGCTTTAGATAGTCCGCGTAGTCTGCCGGCGTGTCGAGATCGCCGGGATCCTCCGTAACCACCGCCGCCACCTCGTCCCGCTTCGCTTGCAACAAATCCTTTGCGCCCGCATCGCCGCGTAAACCCGCCAAGGCGGGAAAATGAGCGGGCGAAAAGAACACCGGCGGCATTAAATTTGGCCCGTACCTCGAGGCCACAATCGAGCGTCCGGTTTCCCGATGAGTGGCAATCAATCGCACGAGGTGTGCGGCCGAAAAATCGGGCTGGTCTCCGAGCGCGATGACGACGCCGCCAGTTTCAGGCGCGAGTTTCAAAATCGCTTCCATGCCCATACGAATCGATGATCCCATGCCTTCTTTCCAGCCGTCATTTACGATGACGTGAACCGGCAAGCCAGTCAGGATCGGTTTGATTTCTTCCGCGTGCGAACCGAGCACAACAATCGTGTGAATGGCGCCAAATGCGATCGACGCTTCGACGACCTGTCGCAGCAACGCCCGATTCCCGATCGGCAAAAGCTGCTTGGGACGTCCCATGCGCCGGGAAGCTCCGGCGGCCAGCACCAGCAACGCACAAGGGAATTGGTCATCCATGGATCGGTGCGTTGCGGTCGCGCAGATGAACCGGCGTGCGCCCGGTCAGGCTGCATTGCAATTCCGCGAGGATGGAAAGCGCGATTGTTTCCGGCGTGGTCGAACCCAGATCAAGCCCGACCGGTGCGCACAATTTATTCAACGTATCCGGATTTGACGCCAATCCTTCCGCCGCCAGCTGCGCCAATAGACGATCCGTACGTTGGCGCGGCCCAAGCACGCCCAAATAAGCGAGCGGCCTCGGCAACAATTTCCGCAACAACTTCTCATCTTCGGCGAACCGGTGCGTCATCAACACCGCGAACGTTTCCCCGTCGATTTTAAGCTCTCCGCCCAATTCATCCGACATCGCGACGACGATGGCGTCCGCTTCGGGGAAACGGGCCGCCGTCGCGTAGGCCGCGCGGGAATCCACGACCGTCACGTGCCAGCCCACTTCGTGCGCGAGTCGGACCAACGGTTGCGCGTCGTCGCCCGCGCCAAATAAAATCAACGATGGCGGCGGAAGGATCAGTTGCTCGAAAACGCGGGTTGCTCCCGTGGCCAGCGGTGCGTCATTCTCAACATAAGTGGCGCGACGTTCCGCGAGCGCCTCATCAATAGCCACGACCAGTCGCGTAATTTTTCGGGCGGCCTGATTTTCCGTGACGACGGAAATCCAGCGCGGCCGCGCCACGGGAATGGGTTCGATAAAAATAGCCACGATGCCGCGACAACCGAGACCGACACCCCAAACGATGTCGTTTTCCCCCGTGGTGTCGTAAGTGACAATTTCCGGCCGGCCGCTGCGCAGCACCCGATTTGCCCGCAATATAATATCATCCTCCAGACAGCCGCCACTGATCGATCCCACCCGGCGTCCGCCGCTGAAAACGAGCAGGCGCGCGCCAGGCCGCCGGTAGGACGACCCTTCGACCGAAACCAACGTCGCCAGCGCCGCCACTTCCGAGGAAGTTTCGGCCAGTGCGCTCAGGATGGAATCGATTTCGGACATGACGATAAAGACTGGCTCTCGAACAAGGCGGAATTTTGTGGCAATCCACGCCGGATTACACGGCAAATTCCGCGCTGACGCGGGATGATTTGAAATCGAGGCAATAACTCCACCCTCGCAACCCGAGTCCATCTGTAGTTCTTAAGGCAAACGGAACGCCCTTCCCCGCCCGAATTCCCATTCGCCCACCACGTTGCTTCGCTCGACAAGCTGGAATTGTGTACAAATTCTTCCCGTCACCCATGAAACCAAAGCTGCTTCTCACCTACGCAACGGCGTTCACCCTTTGGGTCAGCCCTTGCGCGCTCGTTTCGGCGAGTGAATTTTCCGCACTCGCCACGATTCGCCCGGAAGTAAAATCCCGCCGCGTCAGCAGTTATGACCGCAGCGGCGGAAACGGGGACAACATTTCAGGAATAGCTGACAGAGCGAAGATCAACATCATGGACGTAAAGGGCGCCGGACAGATAACCCACATCTTGATCACGCTCGCACCCGGCGCGGAAAAACTGAACCGGGACGACATTATCATCCGGCGGAAATACAGAGTCAGGCCTTGGGGTTTGGGGTGGACGTTTTGCAAGGAGGGGGTGAAGTGGGCGGGATGGCGCGACCAATCCGAATGGAATCCGAGGGTGGAGTGTATCAAGTGCTAAACCGGGGTAATTACCGGTCGGATATATTTCGTGGGGAGAAAACCAAGCAGGCCTTTCTGGATTGTCTGGCTGAAGCTTGCGATAAGCTGTTATCGATTTTTTTCTGGTCGTAAGATTTGCCGAATTGGCCGCGTAAGGATTTTTGCGGTCTGGCCGGACTGGCGTCGTAATTCGTCGCCGAATTGCCGCGCTCCGATCGTAGCTTACGATGCCATTGAGCGCGCGGTGGGTGGTGGTCCGTAAAATTTGGTTCGAAGCGGCCCCGGCTTACGATGGGAGGGTGGATTTTCCCGGGGCCTGATTTATGGACGGGAACGACCGTCACCAATCGCTGGCTCGGAGAAAACCTCAACCTCGGCACTTTGCATGAAGTAAGCCGGAAACTCAACGCGCTCCCGAAGAAATAGGGGATTTAAACAAACAAATGTCGTTGCCACAAACCACAAGGGTTGACCCCTTATTTCTTCCCCGACCTGACGCGCTTCCGATGGAGCGCACCGCTTTTCAAGCGGGGTTGGTGTCCTACCTCATTCCGCCTTGTTTGGTGTTACCGCCCGCGATCTGATCGTAGGAAGTGCCGTGGTTGGGCCGGGGTGCTCTCGTAGTGCCGTTGGCTTTTACGGGCTGACCTTGGTGGGAGTGCCGGGCAGTGCCGTCGCCATTTCTTAAAATGCTCCCCCCTCGGAACCGAGTCCCGTGGGTTGGGGTGTCGGCATTTGGCTCGACGTCTGGCGGGGAGTGCCGTCAGCAAGGTCGGGATGACTCCTTCCTGCCGGCGCTTCGTGCGCGACGAATCTGAACTGCTCACCGAGCTTTTGCGCTCAAGGGGCGGCGCTGCCCCCACTGTGGAGAGTCGGGCACGCTGAACCGCCACAGCCGGCTGCGGGGCAATGCGCCCGACGGAGCCAACACCGAACAGAGGCGTGGTCAGCGGGTGTTCTGTTCGAATCGCGGACGACGCGGTGGTTGCGGCGGTACCTTCGCGATCTTCTTCGCGAGCGTGTTGCCGCGCCACAGTCTGACCTCCGGGGCGTAGAAAAAGGGTCAAACCCTAATTGCTGTTATTTTTTTCATAATCTTCTCGGCTTCCTTGCGCTGGCTCGGCGCAATTCGCTGATGCAGCGACTGACTCC
>JAYVMJ010000326.1:0-3786 GCA_043759025.1 Verrucomicrobiota bacterium
GAGCCAGCGTGGTTTCATTGCGCGGCTGTCCTTGCCTTTCCGGCTCCTTTTCGCCGAAAGTTGCCCGGTATGCTAATTGGGGTCACTGTCATCATGATCTTTAATTTGGTACGCATCGGCAGCCTCTTTTTATTCCGTCGTTATTATCCGACATTCTTCTCGGTCGCACACCTTGAAGTCTGGCCAATCATCTTTCTTTTTCTGGCTCTCGCCCTCTGGGTCGGTTGGATATTCTGGACACGGAAATGCGAGGTCCAACAGTATGCGCCCCCTTAAGCCGATTCTCCGCTTTCTCGGCGGGTTCGCTCTGCTCTACAGCCTGCTCATTGTGCCTTGGTCGGGCTTCCCGCGTGCTTACGGGAACTATTTCCGTTCGATCATCCGTATCGTTTTCACGGACGACAGCCGCCGAATTTTGCGCGTTGAGGATGATACCCAGGAAGCCCGTCCTCCGATAGATACAAAAATTACGCTGGCCAATCGAGAGCAAATCAAGCCAGACGGGCAAGGCCCCGCAAAGATTCTCCTATTGGATTCACGCGGCATCGGTTTCATCCCCACGGGACTGATCGTCGCCCTCACGCTGGCCACCCCGGTGTCTTTGCGTCGTCGTCTATCTGCGCTGCTTGTGAGCCTCGTGCTTGTCAACGGCTTGGTTCTATTTTCCGTGGGAGTTTTTATTTGGAATCAATCGGCTGATCTCGGCTTGTTGTCGCTCAATTCTTTTTGGAAATGGATCGCCGCAGGGTGTGAAGAAACCTTTGTCACCCAACTTGGCGCGAGCTTCGTTGGGCCGGTGTTGATTTGGCTGGTCGTTTCGTTCCGCCTGCAGGACGTGAGCATCTTGCTCGCCTCATCCTTCACGCCGGGGAATAAAACGATGCATTGAACGCAGCGTTGCCAGGGCTCCCAGCGTCAGCAGAAACCAAAGGCTGAGCGCACCGCCGCCCCCGCCGCTTCCCCCGCTAGGCGTGGGTGTTGATGTCGGCGTCGGAGTTGGTGCGGCGCTGACGGTCAACGCGGCGGCCGTGCTGGTCGCGGTGCCCACCGTGTTGGTCGCGACACACCGGAACTGATCGTTGCTCATGGTGGTGGTCGTGCTGCTGACCGTGAGTGTCCCGGTAGCGCTGCCGCTGTAGCTGCCGGCATCGCTCACATACTCCACGTCGTGCCGCCGCTCGCTTCGCGCTGCCATTGCAAAGAGGGCGCAGGGTTGCCGCTGGCCGTAACGCTGAACGTCGCGTTGTTCCCCGCTGTCACCGACATGGCGGCCGGTTGCGACGTGATGCTCGGGGCGGTGCTCGTCGGGCCTACTGGGGCGGACGTGATTGCCAGCGTGGTTACTACTCCGGCCGGAGTCACTTCGCGAATCGCCGCGTTGCCGGTGTCGGCGACGAAGACGTTTCCGCTGGAATCAACAATTAGCCCGGTTATTTTATACTCGGACTGATTTTTCGATTTTTTGCTGCGCTCGAGGCGGAAAAGGCAGCGGGGCGTCCTGGTTTTCGTCGTGACGGCGGTCCGGCGGCGCGGTCGCTGGTACGCAGTTGCGCCCACAACACATAAGTCGAAGCCGCCGCGGGAGTGGCCGGGAACGGACAAGAATCCCGGAGGAAGGAAAGTTCAGCCAGTTTCAAATCGCGAGTCCCCCTCTTTAGCATTCTCCGTGGTGAGGGATAAATCAGCGAATCACCCACTGCAAAGTTTGACGTCGGGTTATCGGCTCTTTCCATGCCGCCAGATCCCAGACACTTCGCTTCTTTCAGTCTCTTTTCATCTGCGGAATTTAGGTTAAATACGAAACGCCGCGATTTACCACGGCGTTTCGTCGTCCAACGATAAGAAGCCTCAGCGCACAAAAGACAATTCGCGGAGGCTCACTTGCGAACGTTCTGCCTACTCAGTCATCGTGATCATGGTCATCATCAACTGGCGGCGTGAGGCCGGTGTAATCGCCGACTACTTTGGCATCGTAAGGCGCGTAGAGGCCTTGCTGCACTGAATGTTTACCGTATCCTGGATTTGCTCCAAGGGGGCCAGGCCCGCCGGCGAGTGGCAGTCCGTAGCTGGCCACGATATCACCGGTCCGATTGATCCGGATCACGCGATTATTGAATTGGTCGCTGATGAGGGTGTCGCCATTCCTTAACCGTACCGCTCGGGTCGGTAGAGGCAAAGGAATGCTCATGGCGTCAGTATTCGTGAAATACCACCACACCGGTTGGTCCTTCCCGTCGACTTCGACGATGCGAGAATTGCCGGAGTCGGTAAGCAAGGTGTGGCCGTTGGGCAGGCGGCTGGCGAAGGCGACGATACTGGCGGTTCCGCCGACCGTGAAGGTGCGCACGATCTTGTGGTCGCGGGTCACTTCAATCGCACGGTTGTTGCCTTGGTCAGCAATCAGGATACGACCATTTTCAAGTAACTCAGCGGAGTTGGGTCCACTGAGCTGATCCGCAGGATTCTGGTTCGAGCCCGGGTACTGCCAAACGATCCGCTTATACGCATTTACCTCGATCACCCGGTTATTGGCCTGATCGGTGATCAGAATATCACGACTGGGCAGGAAGGTGGCTTGTACCGGCGTATTCAACAAATCCGGACCCGATCCGGATTGGCCAAATTTGCCGTATTGCCAGAGAATTTTGCCGTCCTCGTCGACGATCATCACGCGATTGTCCGGGGCCCCATTCGGGCTTTGCGGAATAACGCCGGCGGGCGTGCCGGTTCCGGCCATGAGGGTCAGCCGGCCAATGCGTTGGGCGTCGTTGACGCCGACAATCGATTTTTCGCTGAAATCGTTGGGCCCGCGGCCGAACGACCAGACAATTTTACCGCTCTGATCAATCTCAACGACGCGGTTGTTGAATTGGTCCGCGATCAGGATGTTGCCGCGGCGATTAAAACCTTCGTTGGCCGCAGCAGCGACGGAGCAGAGCGCCGCACCGAGCATAAAACCAAGAATATTTTTTTTGCCGAAAAGCCGCTGAAGAGCGACTGGAGTATACGAATTAGTTTTCATGGGAGTTTTTTAATTTTCATTTCGGTCACAATTAACTGACGGAAATCGTGGATTATTTTTTGAGGCTTGCGTGAGGTAGTCTGCGCGCGGAGCACCCGACGGCGGTACAGATCACAGATAACGGGAATCTCTCAGCGTGTTTTTCCGACAGATAATAGGTAACAGGGTTGTTACTTTTCCTCGGTTCGATTTAACCAACGGCTAATCTACCTCACGACCAGTTCTCCATGCATGCCGATCTGGCAGTGGGCGGGAAAAGAACAAAGGAAAGGATAGATTCCGGGCTGGAGAGGTGCATCGAAGGTGACTTCTCCCGTTTGCCTTGACCCGACCAACGGAATGGAGGCGAGCACCTCGTCGGCGAGTGACTTCGGTTGATAATTTTGCTCCTTGGCTGAAACTGCGGCGGCCGCGTAACCGGTGATATTGCCGCTGGTTTTGAGGAGCACCCAGTTGTGCCCCATGACTTCCTTGGGCAAGGTACCTTCGTTCACGAGTTGGACATGGATTCTCTGCCCGGGCTGGGCTTCGATTCGCGTTACGCTGAACTTCATGGAATCACCCGCGGTGATCACCACGGTCTTAACGGCTTCGGCCGCGAAGGCGTTGATTGAGAAGGCCGACAGCAAAATTAATATCAACCGTGGAATTGAGGAGGGTGTTTTCATAAGTGAGAAAAGGGCAAGGCAGAGTGAAGCCCGTTTGCGTTGGGTGCAGCTTTGAGGCGTCAGGTGTTCGTGGAGACCGGGGCTACGGGCCGCGCC
>JAYVMJ010000327.1:0-8260 GCA_043759025.1 Verrucomicrobiota bacterium
CTGGCCCGCTGGGCCAAAGTGCGTCCCCGCCGCCGGCGCACGAATTCCCGAGCGCACCCATCGGATTTTGGATCGCCGTGGTGACGCGTTTTTGCCGCCCGGCAAAATCCCGCGGATGACGGGTTGATTGTTTCGGGCCGTGGCTTCGCGCAAAGGCCGCCGTCGCCGTGCCGACAATTTGATATCTGCTATTGCCTTTCAAGCGGCCCGTCGCCTGTTTCCTTGATGCGCTTCGCGTGGGAACCAATAAAGAGCGCGCCAACGTGGCGCGACACGAGGTGGATTTCATTACGGCGCAGAGAGCCTTTGCTGATCCGAAGGCCTTGGTTCTTTTCGACGAAGTCCACAGCAACAAGCGCGAGCTGCGCTGGTGGCTCCTCGGTCAAGTGGACGCACGCATCCTCTTCGTGCGTTACACTCATCGGCCCAACGGCATCATCCGCCTCATCGGTGCCGGTTACTGGCGGGAAGGACGCGACTACCATGAAAAACACTGGAAAAACCAAACTCTCTAAACCCCCGGTCTTCGACGCCGAGGGCTATCAAACCAATCTCTCCAAGCTGAATGGCACGCCGCTGCCCGACCTGAGCAAGGTCAAGGCACGTCCGCTGAGCTGGGGCGGGGCGCGCAATGGTGCCGGCCGTAAATCCACCGGACGCCAGCCCGTGCTCTTTCGATTGACGCCCAAAACTGTGCGCCGCCTCCGCGCCACCGCACGCAAGCAAGGCAAGACCATCTCCGACCTCGCCGAGGAAAGACTGGCAATCGCTTGAATCTACGTGGGCCACGGCAACAGAATCCTTCAGCACACCCGATAAAACCCGAGCGCTTGGGCAAAATCCGCCTCCGCGCCCCCTTCAAAATGGCAGGGCTTCACCGGCCGATGAGTTGACGCATCCGGGCCATGACTTCTTCGCCGGGCCGCAGCTGCGAGCGACCGCTTTCGTCACGCTCGCGATGGCAGAAACGGGGTGATGCATCCCGATTGAAACACGTCGGTGGATTGGGCGGTTGCCGCGCAGCGTAGCGCGACGAGCGCGCTCCCTACGGTGAATTCGCCATGGCAGCACAGTCTGCCGCGATTTATTCTTTCGGCACCTGCGCGTGCAGTTCCGGCACGCGCGCGGCGAAACTCGAGAGCTGCACCACGTCGCCAATGACGACCAACGCCGGTTGACCAGCGAGGTCGGCGGAAAATCTTCCCGCGTCGCGCAGATCGCCTACGCGCACTTTTTGGGTGGGCAACGTCGCTTCGCTCACGAGCGCCAACGGCATGTCCGCGCGCATGCCGTGGCCGAGCAGATTTTGCACAATCTCCGGGAGCCGCCGCACGCCCATGTAAAAACAAAGGGTCGCCCGCAATTTCGCCAATGCGCTCCAGTCGAGCGCCGAGGTGTTCGCCGCGCATTGGTGACCCGTAATGAAAATCACCGCCGATGAGTAGTCGCGATGCGTCAAAGGCAATTCCGCCACCGCGCCCGATGCAGTCGCGGCCGTCACGCCGGGGACAATCTCAAAGGGCAGTCCGGCCGCGCGCAGCGCTTCGATCTCTTCGCCCACCCGCCCGAAAATCATCGGATCGCCGCCCTTGAGTCGAACGACCTTGCGTCCCGCTTTCGCGAGCGCGACCAAAAGGGCGTTAATATCGCCCTGCGAGGCGCTGTGACTGCCCGCTCGTTTTCCCACTGAATGCAATTCACAGCCAGGCAGGCAATTGTCCAACAAGTCGTGGTTCGCCAGCTCGTCGTAGACGACCGCTTCAGCCTGACGCAGCAGGTTGAGTCCACGGACAGTAATCAGGTCTGCGGCGCCGGGACCGGCGCCAACCATCCAAACGAAACCTTTTGATTGTGAGGTATTTGATTCAATCATGACTTCTTTAGTCGATATGACATCTTTTATACTTTACGTATTAGAAATGGTGAGCAAGCGTTTCCGGAGCCATGGCTGAAATTCAATCTCCTACTGCAAATAAAAACGAGCTCCTTAAACTAGCAAATCCGACCCTTGCCGGACAGATTGCCGCAACCTTGGCGGATCCCTCCTTGGATCGTTTTTCCGAAGACGACACCCAGTTCACGAAGTTCCACGGCATCTATCAGCAGGATGACCGCGACCTGCGTAAAACGGCCAAGAAATATATTATGATGATCCGCAGCCGCATTCCCGGCGGGGTCATGACGGCTAAACAATGGATCGTATTCGACGACCTCGCGACGAATTACGGTAACAATACGCTGCGCGTCACAACGCGGCAGTGCATTCAATTTCACGGTGTCGTAAAGTCCGGCTTGGGCGCCCTGATCAAGAAGATCAACGAATCGCTGTTGTCGACGCTCGCGGCCTGCGGCGACGTCAATCGCAACGTCACGGCCTCACCCACTCCGTCCACCACCAAGGCCCGCGAGCAGGTTTACGCCGACTCCCTGCTCACGGCCCA
Source organism: Verrucomicrobiota bacterium (assembly GCA_043759025.1). GTDB lineage: Bacteria > Verrucomicrobiota > Verrucomicrobiia > Opitutales > Opitutaceae > Lacunisphaera. Next base: position 2,442 of record JAYVMJ010000327.1, read on the forward strand.
CGCCCTCGCGCCGATCACCAAGGCCTATCACGCCATCTGGATCGACAACGTCCAGTTGGACCTCGATAACGCCGAGAATAAAAATTTCACCGACCCGTTGTACGGCCAGACCTATCTGCCGCGCAAATTCAAGATTTCCTTCGTCATCCCGCCGGTGAACGACATGGACATTTTCACCAATGACCTCGGGTTCATCGCCGTCGTTGAGAACGACAAGCTCATTGGCTACAATGTCGCGGTCGGCGGCGGCATGGGCCGCAGCCACGGCAACGTCCAGACGTTCCCCAGACTCGCGGACGTAATCGGATTCATTGCCCCCGAGAACGTCATCGAAGTGGCAAAAGCGGTGCTCACGACCTTCCGTGATTTTGGCGACCGCGCCAACCGCAAGCACGCCCGGTTCAAATACGTCCTCGAAGACCGTGGCGTTGATTTCGTCCGTAACGAAATCAACCAACGTAGCGGTTTCACAATGGACGCGGTTCGCCCTTACACCTTTACGACGACAGGCGATCTTTACGGCTGGCATCGTGCGGTGGACGGCTCCCAATTTCTCACTCTTTTCGTCGAAACGGGCCGAATCAAGGACGTCGCAGGTCACGCCCAAAAAACGGCTTTGCGCCAAGTCGCTGAAAAATTCCCGCAGATTGAATTTCGTTTATCGGCCAACCAGAACGTCATTCTCGCCAATGTACCCGACGCTGATCGTGCCGGCATCACCGCGTTGCTCGCTTCGCATGGCGTGAAAGTCGAGCAGCAGGCCAGCGTGCTGCACGCCGCTTCGATGGCTTGCCCATCGATGCCAACCTGCGGTCTGGGATTGGCCGAATCCGAGCGCATGTTGCCCGGGCTGATCGATCGCATCGAAAAACTTGGCGGTGAACTCGGCCTCGGCGGCGAGGAAATCATCATTCGCTCCACCGGTTGTCCGAATGGTTGCGCGCGGCCTTACATGGCGGAAATCGCTTTTGTGGGCAAAGCACCCGGCCGTTACCAACTCTGGCTCGGCGGCAATGCTTCCGGTACGCGCCTCAATCGCGTTTTCAAGGACACCGTGAAGGACCCCGAGATCGAAGCTGAACTCCGGCCCATTTTCTTGCGCTGGAAAAACGAGCGCAACGGCGCAGAACGTTTCGGTGATTTCTGCTCGCGGGTCATTCTTCCCGAACAGGCGGCCGCCACAGCCGCTGCCGCCAGTGCTCCGGCTCCTGCCACCACCAACTGAATTCAACGAACATGACCGACGCCGAACTTTCCGCACTCAACGCCGAATTGCGCACCAAATCACCGTTGGAAATCGTCCGCTGGGCGATCGAGCAGGCAAAAGGCCGCGCCCTGGTTTCGACGAACTTCCGTCCGTACGAAGCCGCCATTCTCCATCTCGCCGTCCAGGCGCAGGCCGATATTCCAGTGTTGTGGGTCGATCATGGCTACAACCGGCCGGCGACCTACAAGCACGCCGAGGAATTGCGCGCCCGCTTCAATTTGAATCTCAAACCGTATCTGCCGCGCATGACCGCCGCGCATCGCGATGCGATCTATGGCCCGATTCCCACGACCGAGGACGAGCCGGGTTTGAAAAAGTTCAGCGCCGTTATGAAGCTGGAGCCATTTCAACGCGGCATGCGCGAGCTGGCGCCGACCGTCTGGATTACCGCGTTGCGCAAGGTGCAGAACCCGAATCGCGCTGGTTTGGATATTATTTCGCACGACGCCAATTTCGGCGCGTTGAAAGTCAGCCCGTTTTTTTATCACCCCGACGCCCAGCTCGACGCTTATCTGGTCGAACATAAATTGCCGAACGAATGGGATTATTTCGATCCCGCCAAAGCCGACGAAAAACGCGAATGCGGCCTGCACGCCGCGTGGGGCGGAGCAGCTGTAAAGGCGGGAGCTGGGGTCTAGGTTCTAGGCTCTGGAACGATCAACTGTATGCGCGAATCCTTCGAAAATTCTGAAGCGTGGCTAGCCGCCCGAACTTTGACCAACCAAGTCTACGCTCATTGTCGCGGTGGGTCCTTGGCAAAGGACTTCGGTTTGCGCGATCAGCTCCAGCGCGCGGCGGTATCCGTGGCTGAGCCTCCACGTCGCGGAAAAGCGCCAGGCATACAATATTGCGCGGCGTTCCTGCGGCGAAGTTCGTTCCATGAGCTATGCACTCGCCGACAATCAGTTCATTACGTCGACCGAACAAACCGAACTCCTGTCACTCTGCATTCATTCCGGCAAACTGCTCAGCGGCCTCATCCGTTCGCTTAGCGACCGCTAATAGAGTCCGAACCCAGATCCTAAATCCCAGCTCCTAGACCCTATTTTCGATGACCTCCTACCATCTCGATCATCTTCAACATCTCGAAACCGAGGCGATTCACATCATGCGCGAAGTAGCAGGCGAATTTGAACGCCCCGCTTTGTTGTTTTCCGGTGGCAAGGATTCGATCTGCTTGCTGCGTCTGGCGGAAAAAGCATTCCGTCCGTCGGAGTTTCCGACACCTTTGCTCAATGTGGATACCGGCCATCATTTTCCGGAATTGAATGAATTCCGCGATCGCCGCGCCAAGGAGCTCGGCGGCAAACTCATCATCCGCACGGTGGAAGATGCGATCGCCAAAGGCATCGCCACGCCGTCGCCCGGCGAAATCAGCCGCAACCGGCTGCAGATTCCGACGCTGCTGGCCGCGATTGAGGAATTTCGTTTCGATTGCTGCGTCGGCGGCGCCCGACGTGACGAGGAAAAAGCCCGCGCGAAGGAACGCTTCTTTAGTTTCCGCGACAGCTTCGGGCAATGGGATCCGAAAAATCAACGACCCGAAATCTGGAATCTCTATAACGGCCGGCTCAACCCCGGTGAAAACATGCGCGTGTTTCCGTTGAGCAATTGGACGGAAATGGACGTGTGGGAATACATCCGCCAGGAGAAGCTGGAAGTTCCCAGCATCTACTTCAGTCACAAACGCCAGTGTGTCCGTCGCGGCGGCCAATGGTTGCCGGTGAACGCCCTCGTACCGCCAAAGCCGCGCGAAGAAGTCCGCGATCTCGTGGTGCGCGTTCGCACCATTGGCGATATCATCAGCACGGGTTGCGTGGAATCACCCGCGACCACCGTCGACGACATCATCGCTGAAATCGCCGCGGCCCGCGTGACCGAACGCGGCTCGCGCGCCGACGACAAATCGTCCGAAGCCGCCATGGAAGACCGCAAGAAAGCCGGTTATTTCTAATCCGTCCGTTTCCGCCCTGAGCATTTCTCAATTTCTCATTAACACCGTGGTCGCCTCCCCTTCACCTTCCTTGTCCGAACTTTCCGCTTCGTCCGCCCGGCCCGCTGCGCCGCTGCCGATCGACATCCTGCGCTTCAACACCTGCGGCAGTGTTGACGACGGCAAATCCACGCTGATCGGCCGCCTCCTCTACGATTCAAAATCGTTGATGGAAGATCAGATCGAGGCCCTCGAACGCTCGGCCGACATCACCGGCGGCGGCCAGATCAACCTCGCCAATCTCACCGACGGATTGCGCGCCGAGCGCGAGCAAGGGATCACGATCGACGTCGCCTATCGCTACTTCGCGACACCAAAACGCAAGTTCATCATCGCCGACACGCCGGGCCATATTCAATACACGCGCAACATGGTCACGGGCGCGAGCAACGCCAACGTTTCCATAGTGCTCGTCGATGCGCGTCTGGGCGTGATCGAGCAGAGCCGCCGTCACACGGCGATCGCGTCGCTGTTGCGCATTCCGCATTTGATCGTTGCCGTCAACAAGATGGATCTCGTCGGTTGGAGCGAGGCGCGCTTCAACGAAATCCGGGCGCAGTTTGAAGAATTTCTGCCACGGCTCGATTTGAAGGATGTTAAATTCATTCCGATCAGCGCGCTCAACGGCGACAACGTCGTCACCACGTCAGCCAATACGCCGTGGTATCCCGGACCGCCGCTGCTCAGTTATCTTGAAACGATTCACATCGGCAGCGATTGGAACCTGGACGGCTTCCGCCTTCCCGTGCAATGGGTCAACCGTCCGAACGATCCGAAGGACAAACGCCTTCACGATTTCCGCGGTTTCTCGGGGCAGATCGCTGGCGGCATTATCAAGGTTGGCCAGAAAGTGATGGCGCTCCCCGCCGGTCTCGTCACGACGGTGAAGGAAATCCATACGTTGGCCGGTCCATTGCAGGAAGCGTTCAGCCCGCAATCCGTCACGCTCGTGCTCGAGCACGACATCGATATCAGCCGCGGTTCGATGATTGTGGATCTTGAGCAACCCATCGGAACCGGGACGGATCTTTTCGGGAAGGTTTGCTGGATGCATTCGCGTCCGCTGCAGCGCGGGAAAAAATATTTCCTGAAACACACGAGCCATACCGTTCAGGTCGTCGTCACCGATATTGTGCATCGCCTCAACATCGAAACTCTCGATCCCGAGTCCGCGCCGACTTCACTGGCGATGAACGATCTGGGTGAAGTCCGCCTTCAACTCGCTCAAACGGTTTTCCACGACGCTTACGCCACCAATCGTCTGACCGGCTCGTTTATCCTGATCGAGCAAGGGACGAATGCCACGGTGGCCGCCGGGATGTTTCTGATCCCGACGGAGTACGTGAAACCCGAAAGCGGCGACTACGCCATTTAGGAAACGTTCCTCACCCGTAAAAATTTCTCCCAGTGAAAATTTCCCTCAAAGTCGATTATGCCTGTCGCGTCATGGCGGAGCTGGCCCGACTTTACGGATCGGGGACGCTGGCGCAAATCGACCATCTGGCGAAGACGGAAGCCGTGCCGGCAAACTTTCTCGCGCAGATCCTCGGCCAACTCCGGGATCACGGCTTGATCGAGAGCCGCCGGGGCAATCAGGGTGGGTACACGATGGCGCGACCGCCGGCGGAAATTTCATTGTACGACATCCTGATGGCGGTGGAAGGCGGTTGCCTCCGTCTCAGCGGCAATTTCCAAGGCCGCAGCGGAAGTCGCTTGAAACAAATCTGGGACGAAATCAGCGGGAGCTTGGTAGAAAAAACGAAAAGCTACACCCTCGACCGTCTGGCCACCAAGAATCCGACGGAGATGTATTATATCTGAGCCGCGGAACTCAGGGCGCGAATCCCGGCATCGACGCGACCCTACTGAGTCTTGCGAAATACAGTTACAGAAAATCGATGCCCGATCATCTTCGTTTCAGAGGGAAATGGGCGTTTCAAGAAATTCAATTTCATCACTCTATTCCCGGCGCTGAGTCTGGCGGTGGCCTGATTAAGGCCTCGTTCGATCAGTCGCCGGTATCGGGTCGCTGCCCTCTTCCACTGTCGCCAGGTGAGGCAGCGCAAGCGCCGCCTCACCCAGCGGTCCAGTGCCTCGGCGAAACTTTTGGTTTAGCTGAGGCGGAAGTAGTTCATCCAGCCTTGCAGGACGGGATTGAGGTCTCTCCGGATAAAGTTCTCCAGATTACGGCCTCGTCCCTTCCGGAAAAGCGCTTTGAGCTTTTCTCTCATCTTGGTGCATGACTTTGCCGGTGCGCGGATCTTCGGGCGTGGCTGCGACGTGAAGCTGTAGCCGAGGAAGACCCGGTTCCCGGGTCGATCCACCCCGCGCTTTTGGCGCGGTTTACTTTCGCGTAGCGGCAAAAGGCGTGGCCTCTTGCTTCCAGTTCCTGGTCGAGCTCGTCGAGCAGGAGGTTCGAGAGCAGGGGCGACAAAGGGCCGCCTTGTGGCGTCCCCTTCCCGGTGGGCTGGACCAGCCCGCCGATCATCACCCCGGCGTTCCAGTACGCACGGATGAGTTTGATCACCCGCACGTCCTTGATCCTGCGGCGCACTCGCG
>JAYVMJ010000328.1:0-1798 GCA_043759025.1 Verrucomicrobiota bacterium
AGGGAATGTTGCGCTTTATTTTTTGCGGAGTTACCGGCGGCGAACGAAAAATCGCCCGACCCCTGATTCCGTCACGCGTGAACGGCGCGCTTTGTGAATAAGAAATAACTCACGCCCGCCGCGCCCGTGAAAAACGCCGGAAAAAGCAACACATCGAAACCAAAAAGACGAAATCCCAGGGTGCCGCCGGTCGCGCCCAGAAAAAAAGCGACAAACAAAACCAGGTAGAGGCCCATGCGCCGGCGGTCGATCTGCTCGCGCCGCGCCAACTGGCCCAAGGCAATACCCAGGTCGGTCACGATTCCGGTGACGTGGGTGGTGCGGATCACAGCGCCACTGTAAGTCGTAGCCATTCCGTTCTGGAGACCGCACGCCATCGCGGCGAGATAGGTCCCGTCCACCGATTCGTGACGGAGCAAATAACAGGCCGCCACCAGCAGCCCGCATTCAGCCATCAACGCGACCCCATAACGATAGCCGCTTCGCAGTTCCTGGTGCCGGATAATCAGCCCGCTCGCCACACATCCGATCAGGAACGAACCAAAAACCGAAGCCATCTGCCCGGCCATCGCCCAGTTGCCCCGCGCTAATTCCAGGCCCAACTGCGAAGTCGTCCCCGTCAAATGCGAAATCGTCTGGTGCTGGGCGCTGAGGAGGCCCACCACGTTGATGCAACCGGCACAGGCCGCGAGCAACGCGCCCCCACCAAGAATCCATCGGGGTATCGGTTTTGTGAGCATAAGGTCAGCGCGAAAGGTCGGAATCCTGCGTCGCACGCAGGTTGAAGGGCAATCCCTTCGTCCCCCGAAACGCCGTTTCATAGTCACGGTAAATCTGCGCGCGCTTGAGCTGCTCGACAAGTAAGCGGCTTCGCTTGGCGCGGGCTTCGGGCGTGGGCACAAGGGCGAAAATATCGCCGCAGTTTGAAGCGACGCAAACTTCTTCTCCCGCAACAAGCCCGCCGGAAAATCAAGGAGCCGGGCATTAATCCCGATCGTCGGAAGCGTTGCGGCGGTCGCCGGCCCGCGGCGAAATATGCGCATTGTTTGGCAATCAATGCAGTGCGGCGGGTTCCGCCGTGTGGTTTAGTAGGACCTGATGAAAGCACTTATCTATCATGGACCGGGGAACTGCTCGTGGGCGGAGGCGCCCGAACCCAAACTCCAGGCTCCCACGGACGCGCTGGTCAGAATCACCAAGACCACGATTTGCGGCACCGACCTTCACATTCTCAAAGGCGACGTCCCCGAGGTCCCCGAGGGATTAATCCTCGGCCATGAGGGCGTTGGTATCGTCACCGCCATCGGCAGCGCCGTCTCGCAATTCAAAGCCGGCGATCACGTCGTGATCTCCTGCATCACCTCGTGCGGCAAATGCCAGTCCTGCCGGCGCGGCATGTATTCCCACTGTGCCGACGGCGGCTGGCAGCTTGGCCATACCCTCAACGGCACCCAGGCCGAAATGGTCCGCATTCCCCACGCGGATGGCAGCCTGCACCTGATCCCGGAAAATGCCGACGAGGAGGCCCTCGTAATGTTAAGCGACATCCTTCCGACCGGCTACGAATGCGGCGTGCTCAATGGCGAGGTCCATCCGGGCGATACCGTCGCCATCGTTGGCGCGGGTCCGATCGGCCTCTCGGCCTTGCTTACCGCGCAATTTTATTCGCCAGCCAGGATTATCATGGTCGATCCGGACCAAAACCGGCTTGAGGTCGCCCGCACCTTCGGCGCCACTCACGCGATCGTCTCCGAATATGCCGCCGCTGAAATCATGAAACTCACCGACGGCGTCGGGG
>JAYVMJ010000329.1:0-5926 GCA_043759025.1 Verrucomicrobiota bacterium
GTCGCTCCACTCCGCTCGGCGCGGCCTGTTTTAGCCGAGGGCTTCCGCCAATGTTTCGATGATATCGTCCACCGGCTCGGTCCCGACGGAAAGGCGCAATAAATCGGGCGTGAGGCCATGGGCGGCGAGTTCCTCGCGTCCAGCTTCGGACGTGACGAGATCGTAGTGCGCGAGGTAGATGAACGGGGAAATCAGCGTGGTGGACATCCCGAAGCTCGGACCTTTGGGAAGACGAACCCGATCGTAGAATTTTTCCATCGATCCATGGACGGTGAACGAAATCATGCCGCCGATCGACTCAGGCGTGCGGGCGATCCGGAGGTAATTGGCGCGAGTGGCGGGCTGGAGCGCCCACCACACTTTTTTCACCGCAGGATGGGCTTCTAAAAACGCGGCGACCCGCTGCGTGTTGGCATTGATTTTGGCGACGATCTCCGGCGTGGTGCCGATCTGGGCCGCGAGCCGGCTCAGGTCGCGCTCGTGCACGGGCTCCAACCACGCGGGAATTTTATTCCGCAACTGGTCGGCATCGGGACCAGTCGGATTGATCACGACGACGCCGGCGATGACGTCGCCCTCGTGGGCGGTGTATTTCGTCAGGCTTTGTGGCACGACGTCGGCGTGCGCCAGTAAATCGACGTTGAACGGCGAACAGATGGCCGGATCGAGAATCACACGAGCCCCATGCTTGCGGGCCAGTGCGGCCACTGCCGACACATCCGGCGTTTGAATCAGGGGATTCGTCGGTGCCTCAATAATAAGACCGGCGATGCGATTTCCCTGTTCATTAAAAACGCGCTCAATGGCCGCGAAGTCCGTCACATCGCCCAAGCGAATGTAGTCGGTTGCCGGCGTCGCGGTGAATTTTTTCAGCAACGCAATTGAATCGAGGTAAAGCCAGCCCAGCTGGATCCAAACCGTGCGGCCGCGCGGCGCTTGCAGGGCATTGATCGCACGGAACGAGGCGTACAGCGCATTCATACCGCTGGGCGCGAGCAGAAGATCGGTGTCGGGAGCGCTGGGATAGGCCTGGCGCAGCACACGTTTTATTTCGGCAGTACTGTCGCCGGGAAAAAGTTTTTCAGGGGCCGCGTGGGTAATCACGCCGAGGCGGACGAGATGATCCTCAGCCGCGCGCGACGAGAGAAAGCCCCCGAGATGTTGGAGAAAGACTTTGCCGCGCGCATTCAGCGCCACGGTGTCGCGATGGGCGACGCCATCAATTCCTTTGATGCAGAAAGGAACCGCTCCAGCCGGGTCGGAACGCCCTAAATGGTCGGCGAGTGCCGCGGCCATCTTTCCGGAGCTGACGAGCCAGAGTGATTTGCCTGCTAATTCCGGCCGGCTCACCAGATAGGCGCACAACTGCCGCGCATGGGAGTGAACCACAAAGCGGGGATAACCGGACGTGATGTGACGGGTTGTTTCCGGCTGGCCCTCCTCGTAGCCGATGATGTCGCGCAGCGTCGGTAAACTGCAGGCCACGGAATGCGGGCTGCCGGGAATGCGTTGGCCGAGAGGAATGGGCTGGAAGATCGACATGCGGGAAGAAACGAGAAATTGCTCGCGACCGCCCGGTACGCAACCACGGTGTGTGTCATCGACGGCCGATGCATTGGAGGCGGCGGAATTCATGGCCTTCCGGGCGGTTGGCGTTCCCGCCAAAACGTGTTGCGCTTCATGCCGAAGCCGTAAACCAATAGGTGGATGAAACTGGTTTCCTGGAACGTTAACGGAGTGCGCGCCGCGCTTAAAAAAGGCTTTCTCGACTACATGGCAAAGGTGGACGCGGACGTCATTTGCCTGCAGGAAACGAAGGCTCATCCCGGCGACGTGCAGCATGTCGCGTGGGTGGCGGGTTACACGCCGTATTGGTATTCGGCGGTGAAAAAAGGCTATTCCGGGACCGTGATTTTCACCCGGGTGGAACCGAAAAAGGTAACGTGTGGCATCGGCCTGCCGGGCCATGATGAAGAGGGCCGGGTCATCACGGCGGAGTTTGCGGATTTTTTTCTCGTCAACGTTTATCAACCCAATTCCCAGCGCGGGCTGACGCGGTTGAAATATCGCACGGAGGAATGGGACCCGGCGTTTCTCGCGTTTCTCAAAAAACTCGAGAAAAAGGGCAAGCCCGTGATTTTCTGCGGGGATTTAAATGTGGCGCACACTGAGCTCGACCTGACCAATCCAAAAACAAACCGCAAAAATGCGGGGTTTACCGAGGAGGAAAGGGCGAATTTTTCCACGCTGCTCGCACGGGGGTTCGTCGATACGTTTCGTGAATTTGAGAAGGGTCCGGGTCATTACACTTGGTGGAGCCAGATGATGAATTGCCGCGCCCGAAATATCGGGTGGCGCGTCGATTATTTTGTCGCCTCGGAAAAATTGCGGCCGGCCCTGAAGCGGGCGTGGATTTCGCCCGAGGTGACGGGCAGCGACCATTGTCCAGTCGGGTTGGAAATCAAATGAGGCGCGCGGTGGATGGAAAGAAAGCGGTCACGCCGGAAAAAATGCCTGGGGAAATTTGTCTGGGGCGGTCCGGCGTGCACGGGTACGGACTTTTCGCCCGGGATTTTATCCCGAAGGATGCGCGCATTATCGAGTACCTTGGTGAGCGCATCACCAAGGCCGAAGCGGAACGACGGGAGGAACACCGGCTCGCGCGGCTGGCGGCCGGCGAGGATGGTTGCGTTTATGTTTTCGAACTTAATCAACGCCACGACATCGATGGCAATTTCCCGTGGAACCCCGCGCGGCGCATCAATCATTCGTGCGGTCCCAACTGCGAAACACAGAATGTGCGCGGACACATCTGGGTCGTCGCCTTGCGCGACATCGCGCCCGATGAAGAGTTGAATTTCGACTACGGCTTCGGTTTTTCCGAGTGGCAGGAACATCCGTGTCGTTGCGGCGCCCAGGAGTGCGTGGGCTACATTGTGAACGCCAGCCAGCGGTGGCGGGTGCGCCGGAAACTGGCGGCGAAACGATCGTGAGCGCGGGCTTTTCTTTCCGCCGGCTTCCGGCACAATCCGGAGGATGAACCCCGAGCTGCAATTGAAAGAGCTGATGATGGCACCGTCGCTCCTGAAGTTGGCGGTGGCGGAAAGCCTGACGAGCGGACACGTGCAGGCGCGAATCGGCGCGGTTTCGGGGGCGTCGAATTATTTTCTTGGTGGCGTTACGGCCTACACCCTGGCGCAAAAAGTGAAATTGCTGCGCGTGAATCGTGCGGCGGCGCAAAAGGTCGATTGTGGGTCGCAGCGCGTGGCGGTCGAGATGGCGCAGGGTGCCATCGGCTTGTTTGGCGCGGACGTAGCGGTTGCGACCACGGGTTATGCGGAGCCCAATTCCGCGACCGGCGTCAAGGTACCGATGGCGTGGTGGGCGTTGTGCCATCAACGTCCGCGAGGGAAGATGGTGGTGATTTCAGGCATGCTGGAGTTCCCCAAAGCAAAACGGATTGAGGTACAGCAGAAAGTCGCCGACGAAGTGCTCGCGGCCTTGGTGGCCTATTTGCGTGAATGGCGCGCGTCCAGGCGGCGGTGAAATGGGCGCAAAAAACCCGCCGAACAACGCGGCGGGTTTCGATATAAGCGCGAGCGCAGGTGGTTATTGGGAGAGACGGGTCACGTAATCCATCAGGAAGTGCGCCTCGGGCGGCGGTGTGACCCAATCGCTGAACAATAATTCCGGGATGCGGTTATTGCTATTATAGAAGATGCGATTCGCTTCGTTGTCGGGCGACATGTATCCGGTCTTGATGGCGGCGCCGAGAAAGAGGCCTTCGGAGGCGGAATAGACCAGAACGTTGGATTCGGTGCGAAGGGTGGTGGTGGTGCTTTCACGCTCAGCGGCGCGGACGCCAGCGGTGACCTTGGCTTCGGCGCCGAGGTTGAATTTATTCTTAAATAGTAGTTTGGCGGAGGCATCGTCCATTAATACATAAACGGCCGTGATCGATTTTCCACCGGCCTGAAGGCCAAAGCTCAGTTCGCCGGTGCGAAGAAACGCGGGTACCGACCATTTGCCGTTCGGGCGTTTGGCCATCGCCACCGCATAACCGTCTTTCACGCCGAAAATGAAACCGACTTGGAACTGATTGACGATCACGATCCCCCGGGCGCGGCGCAAAATATCGGCGGGGATGGCGGTTTTAAAATTACCTTGGATATCCTGCAGGATGGCTTCGCAGGAATCGAGATGCTCGATGATCGTGGCGCGGGTGACGACCGGTTCGGCGGCGGATGAAATACCGGTCAGCGTGGTGAAGGCGAAAAGGATGATGAGAAACTTCTTCATGTGGATGGAGTGATAGTAGGCCTGCACGATGGGAGCGCAAAGCTGTTTTCAGGAACGGAATAAGCAGATTAGAAGACAGAATGAAAGCCCCTACTTCGGCCAAGGGTGGGGAAGGCGCGTGGGGAGCTTGCTTCAACCGACAGGTTGAAGGCGAAAAAGTTGCACAACCCCTCGCATTCGCAGTGGGTAATTCGGCCAAGTTTGAGCCGCGATCGGCTGATTTCAGCCGTCAACGGGGGAGTTCACTGGACAAGTCAAACTGTTCGAAGCGTTCACCCAGCCACCAGACCAGAGCGGCAAATTCCGCTCCAAGAATGATGCTGCCAACCACCGTGGAAACGAAAACGGCTGATACCATTCCGACCAGCCAGTGCACAATGACTGCCGCCAGCGCGCCGCACAGCACCGCCGGCAGCAATGCGATCAGCAATACCACGATATAGCCGGCGAAAAAAATCAGCCGCTGTCCCATTACTTCGATGCCGCCTCCCCGCGCGGCGGAATTGTCGATCCACGCGGGAAAATACAAGGTCGCGGCAAACGGGATGCTGAGCATGAGCCCGGTGAGTGGGGGCAAAATGAGTGCGATCCCCAGCGAACCAACCCCGAGGATTCCCGTCGCCAGAGCCGCGCCGCGCCCGGTCATGCCGACCCCCGGCGCGCCCAGCAAAAGAATCAACCACTCGATCGCGGCGAGAATGACAATTGGCGAAATGAGCGATCCGGACAACACCTGCCAGCCACGCAGGGGGTAACCTTTAAGCAGATCGAAATGAGTGACCATCAGCCGGACATTATGCCGCATAAACATCGGCCCGACCACCAGCAGCCATGCGCCCGCGCCCAACGAGACGATGGAAATCACTGCATAGATTTTGTGGTCCAAATCGGTGGTGTGAGCCCAGACGTGGAAACCGACGATCAGCCCGGCGAAGAGCAGCCACGTGCGAAAACGAAAAAACGGTCCGAGCGCGATCAGGTTTTTCCACAAGAAAGCCACCGCCATCCATCCTTGGGCAGCGAGCGGAAACGGTGCCGGACGCGACTGCTTTGGCCGGTCGCGAGTAGCTTGCCAGTTGCCCGACCGGATGGCCGTGATCCGATCCGCCTGCTTTCTGGCCCGGTCGATGGAGGCTTCCTCAAATGAAACGTCCGCCCGCGTCACCCACCAGTAGTGCAGGGCCATCACCGCGAAGGCCGGGGCAAGCGCGGTTAAAAATGCCATCAAGTCAGCCGCAAAATAGGGCCTGATCACCAACGCAAAAGGCGCGAGAATCCAACCGATCGGAGGCGATTGAAGCACGTTGCCAAAATAACGGACGATCGTTTCCGGGCCGGCGAGATCGGCGTTCGTCGGAGGCTCCACGTGGCTGCGGAGCCACCAGATGCTGCCGCAAACCACCACCGCGAGCAATCCCAGCGCCAGCGCTCGACGGCGATTGGGATGCAAACCGAGGGACAACAGTTGTTCCCGCGCGAACGATGCGGCCGTAAAATGCAGGCTGAGCGTCGAAAGAATCACCCACCAGCCAATTGCATGCATCAACGGGTTTCCCTCGAGAAAGCTCATCCGGCGAAAAACCAGGATGAGAAAAAGCGTCGAAAACAGGATGGAGAATTGCGATCG
>JAYVMJ010000330.1:0-4212 GCA_043759025.1 Verrucomicrobiota bacterium
CATTCATGAAAAAGAAAAGTGGCAAAGCGGGCACCCTGGTTGCTCCCATCGCGCCGGCCAAAGCAGTCGAAGCGGACAAGGCGACTGCCGGTCAGGTGACGCAAAGCCAGCCTCCGTCTTCCGAAGCCAAAGCGTCAAGCAAGGCGCTTTAACTTTGGTGTATCCGCAAAAATCTCCTCCCGTGCCGATAGCCGTTTGAATTCCAATTAACGTTCCGCCTCCAATCCTATGAACAAGAAAAGTGGCACAGCCGGAACGTTGGTGTCGCCGATCGCGCCAGCCGAAGTGCATGAAGCCGACCAGGCTGATCCGGGCGTCATGGCGGCGATTAAGGCGGAGCAGATCAAGCAAAAGTCCGGGAAGTTTGGTACGATGCCGGTGAAACCCCATCAAGCGCCGGAGACCGAGGAAGAAAAGGAAAAGAAGCCCAGTTGGATTGAAATTGAGTTGGTGGGCGAGGATAAGAAACCCATTCCAGGCGAGCGCTACCGGATCACCCTCCCCGATAATTCGGTGGCCGAGGGTACTCTGGATGACAAGGGATCTGCCCGGATTGATGGGTTTGAGAAAGGCGCCTGCAAGATCACGTTCCCGGACCTCGACCAAGACGCATGGGAGGACGCCTGATGCCGATAAAACACATCATTGAGGCAGGGGATAGCGTCACGAGCCTGGCTGATCAATTTGGCCACTTCGTAGATACCATTTGGAACGATCCGGCTAACGCCGCGTTAAAGCAAAAACGCAAGAACATGGACATCCTGCTCATCGGCGACGTGCTGGTCATCCCGGATAAGCGATTGAAGGAACTCTCCAAACCGGCGGAGAAAAAGCATGGCTTTCGGCGCAAAGGCGTGCCGGCCATTTTTCGTATGCAGGTCTTTGACCGCGATCAACCGCGCGGGCGGCAGGATTACACTTTCACGGTTGATGGTCGGGTTTGCAAAGGCACCACCGATGGGGATGGAGTTATGGAAGAAACGATCTCACCTCAAGCCCGGGAAGGACAATTGATCATTGGACCGGATCATTTTGAAGTGATCGTGAAATTCGGCCATCTGGATCCGGTCAGCGAATTATCCGGCATCCAGAAGCGACTGAACAATCTCGGATTTGACTGTGGCGAACCGGACGGTGAGATGCGGCCGCAAACAGAGGGGGCTTTGCGGTCATTCCAGCGGCGGTTTAAACTTCAAGAAACGGGCAAGGCCGACGCAGCCACTGGCAAGAAACTCGAAGAAGTACATGAAAACGTAGGCAGTTTATCGAAGGACAAATAGAACGTCTCACACTGATCATTCTATGGGAAAACCAAAGTATCTGTATACTCGCACGGACGGCCCTGAAGTAGCTGCGCCCAGGCCGGATCGTGTGGGTGGAAAAAAAGATGCGAAAACTGTAGCGGACGAGGTTCGCACGGCGCCGGTTGACCCGCAAAAGGCCGCAGTTGTTAGTGCTTTCATCATGTCGCATCGGGATATCCCCAGTGTCAACAAGGTGAACATGCCTCTGCCTTACGTCATTATCGGGCGGGGTTTTGCCGCGACGCTAAATCTCGTGACGCTGTTGAAGTCGCCTTGGGGACTGAAACGGCTCGGGGGCAGGCCAGTTATTTTCATCGGGTATCCCGACCCGTGGATGAGTTATATCGGACATAACATGAATCAAGAGGTCGAGTTGCTTACGTTGCCGGGTTTTAAAAATCGTCCCGCGGTTCCCGGAGCCTTGGAGGATAAGCGCTGGCTCCGTTCGGGTATTTTTGCCGGCCTAACCGAAAGCGAAATGGGAGAAATCAAAAAGGCATGCGGGACTAAAATATATTTTCGGACTGCAGTCGTCAAAACGATCAAGAAGGTCGAGCTCGTTTATGAGATTGAACTGGTCGAGGGAGACAAGATCAAGGCTGCCAAAGTGGACATTTGTGTCGGGACCGGCCAGGCGGGATTGAAGGGTGACATCACATTTGTTCCGAAAGAACTCAAGGAAGGGTATGAGAACCCAATGAAGGTGGACGCGGAGGGAAAATTTGAGCAGCAACCGCGTGTCTTCGCCGCGGAACAGTATGTGCGCTCGAACGTGAAAGCGGCTATTCTGGGCGGTCGGTCCGTTTGTTTTCACGGAGCAAGTCCCGCTAGTATCCAAGCCCTGGAACATGCCTTGGGCTTGGATGGTGAAGTAGCAGATCCAAGTGAAAGGGTGGATGAAGCTTTCATCTACGCCACGACGGGAACCGGCATGAACGAGGGTTTTCTACCGGGCGGACGATTGGACGATTTGGCCCGGACTATTGACGGCAAACCATTGCCCAAGCGACACGACACGGCGACCCTTGGTAAGTTAAAGCCCGGGCTGCAAGGGATCTGGTTCGGGGAAGATGGCTATAAAATCACCAAAATTGAGGAAGGCGAAACAGTGAAAGCGTTTCTCCGGGTAACTTTCGCTCCGGGCAAACGCTTGGTGGATGCGGAAACTGACGTTGACGGTGGCCCAAGCGCGCCGACGAAATACATTACGGGACTTTACGATCAAGTGGTGATTGGGTCCGGTCGGTTGCGCGACGCCTATAAGTTGCTCGACGCTTCATTGATTGAGGGGCTCAAATTTGTGGATACTGGTCATGACTTCCCGGTTGCGGCGGAGTGTGACCCGGACGCAGACGTGGGCGGCGGTATTCGTCTCCTCGGTGCGGCGGGCCTTAATTATATCTATACTGCCAGAAACGAGAAGACGAAGCTCGACGCTTACCAATCGTCATTCCCTTGCCAGGCTCGCGTAAACTGTGAAGGGGTGACGCTGGCTGCCGTCACCATTGCCTACGCTAATCGCTACTTCCTCCTTGAGGGAGGAAAGTGCAATTATAACGTCAATACCGCTTCGGCGGAGGATCTGAAACTGATCCTGCCGGGTCATGCGCCTTTGGTTGAAAAAATTCTCCTGGTCCGAAACTGTCGGATCTCTCCGTTTAAGAGTTTCGAGCACCTGATCACAGCCTTGGAGTGGTATGATACAGAGGAAGCGTTACAGGCGAATCGCGCAATGAAACCGCACGAATTTTCCTGGTTCATCAACCATTTCAACGACGACTCCAATCTGCTGGAAGGGGCAAAGTTGGAATCCATCAAGAGGATTTATGCGAGCGAGTCATTTAAGCAACCATGGCTCGTGCTGAAAGAGCTGGAGAAACCACTTCTTAAAGTGCTCACGTTTGACTATGGCAGGAACGGCAATTCCGGCGAGCCGGATAAACGCGATTACCCGGCAATTTATTAGCCTCCGATCCGAAAGCGGTTGGGCGGCAGATCCCTGGTCGTACCCGCATTGACATGCAGCCATCGAATTGGTCCGTGCATCTGTTCCAATCGCTTCCCTTCGTCCGGCAGCCATGAATCCGCGATCACGCCCTGATCGGAAGAAAATTGCTCTCCTGGATCGATCAGATTTCCGCGAAAATTAACCCACTTCAACGCGGGGAAATTTTTCGAGCTTGCAAGCAGGTTGATTCCAAAAAAGTCGATGCGGTTTTCCGCCAGTGACAGCCAGCGAAGGTTGGGCAAATGCGGGCAATCCGCCAGGGACCGCATGTCGTCGTCACTCAATCCGCCACGGTCGAGGTTCAGGGAACGAATCGGGGCCAATAGCGGTGACAAAAATAACTTCGGAGCCGTCCCGTGGACTTCCAAAAAGTCAATGTGGCGAATCGGCGAGCGAGAGAATAATGTCGGTGCGCGTTCCAAAAAACTGGCCGCGGAAACTGCGACGAGTTCGACAAAGCCTCGATGAAATTCGTAACTCGTCCCGGGTGGAACCAACGGACCTGCCCAGCGCGCCCCATGGGTCTTGACCAGATTGTTGGATTTTAGCGCTAGCCGGAACACTTCGGGCTCGTTGGTGTTGCCGTTCGTCTTGGCCAAGGCCAATTGCAGCCTGATGAATTCACTGCGTGCCGCGTCTGTATTCTTGCACCATTCAGCATAGGCTAAGCGTGGTGCGTCGTCGTCGGGCTTATCCAACACGGCCTTGAGTAGTTGCTCGTTTTCTAGCATAGTGAGATTCTCAATGCTCGTTTTTCAGTGCGCAAATTTGCGAGCATATTCGAACGGGTCAAACGCAATCGGGTGTGAGACAGATTTCAGGCGGCGTGCAGGAAAGGTAGGCAATCGTTGCGGGCAACGTGGGAGTCGAGGCGATACTGCCAGAACGCATCCAGGCGGT
>JAYVMJ010000331.1:0-9843 GCA_043759025.1 Verrucomicrobiota bacterium
TCGAAGCGATATGCAAAGGCATTTTGTTCATGGCCATCCTGCGCGCCGAAAGTGGATATGGCGAGGACGACATCTGGACTTTGACCGGCGCCTATATCCACGTGCTGATGCCGGACTTCAAGTTCGATGGCGGTTCCGAACACCGGCGGGCGTTGGAGGCGATCGAGGCGGAGAAAATCAAGAACGCCGAGAATGCGAAAGATCCGTTTGTTTCACCGGCACGGTTGCCCCATTCCGAACCGGCGGCTTTCGCGCGATTCGCGGGCGACTATGGGGCGAGTGACGGGAAGGCTGTTTGGTCGTTCACGCAGACGGCCGACGGCTGCTTCTGGCGGCATCAAGGTCATCCACCGCAGATCGTTTACGCGGCGGGGGAGCGGCTCTTGGTCACGGCCGACGGCAGGATGACCATTCAATTTCAAATCGATGAAAAGGGAAATGTAACCGGAGTTGAAGAACGCCGGGTGCGTTATCGCCGGACGATTCCACGCAAAATTGTAGAACGGAGTGCGGCGGGTGGATGATGGGAGGCGCGTGGTATTTACGGATTAAATGCAGAGGTCGCAGAGGACGCGGAGCTTGGAATGACATTGTCTCAGCGCGCGGGCCAAAGAATCGCGGGAGGCCGAGCTGGGGCTCGGCGGTCCCGGGTGGCGTGGCGGGGTTTGCGCGGAGGAAAGGGGGTAGACGAACGGCGGGATGGTTTCCGTTAGGCGCATTTTGAGAATATTTCCTGTGCGTTTTTGAATGTGATTCGACTCGACTCTGCGCTTGCCAGCGGCGAGGACATGCGCGCCCCACCCCATGGATCTCCACCCCGAGAACCCCGATTCCGTTCGCTGGTTTACCGACCAGGTGCAGGTGCATCGGGAGGCGTTGCGGGCGTGGCTGAGGGGACGATTTCCGGCGCTGGCCGATCCGGACGATATTGTGCAGGAGGCGCTCGCACGCGTCTGGCGGGCCAAATCTGCCACCGCGATTCAATCGCCGAAAGCGCTACTCTTTACCACCGCGCAAAATATCGCGCTGGACCAATTGAGACGACGGCAGGTCGCGCCGATGGAACCGGTAGCGGAAATGGGCGAGCTCTTCGTCTATGAGGAGGGGCCGACTCCCGCCGATACCACCGCCACCAACCAGGAACTCGAATTTTTGACCCAAGCCATCCAATCATTGCCCGATCGCTGCCGCCAGGTGCTAACTTTGCGCAAAATCTACGGTTTGTCCCAAAAGGAAATCGCCGCGCAACTCGGCATTGCCGAACACACCGTCGAGGCGCAGGTGGCCAATGGCATGCGGCGTTGCACTGAATTTCTCTCCCGTCTCGGCCTCCCTTAATCCCGTGAACCCGTCGCCCGAATCATCTTTCGAAAAGATCCAGACCGCCGCCGCGGAATGGCTGGCTCGGCGCGACCGGACCCTGAACGCTGCGGAGCAGGACGCGTATTTGCAATGGCTGCGCGAATCGCCAGCGCATGGTGTTGCGATCAACCAGCTGGAAAATAGCTGGACAGCGCTCGATCAGCTCAAGCAATGGCGACCGGAGCACAGCCTCGCGCCCAATCCCGATCTGCTCGCGCCCCGCCGCCGCTCCCGTCGCTGGATGTGGCCTGCACTGCTGGCCGCGTCCCTCACCGTTGCGTTCACCGCTATGCAATGGCGGCTGCGAGTGCCGGAACCGGCCGAACATCATCAAGCCATCATCCATCCCGGTCCCGAGCGGCTGACGCTTGAGGATGGTTCCATCGTCGAGCTCAATGCCGGCGCAAAAGTGTCGGTGAAATTCACACCGGAGGAACGCCGCGTCTTGCTTGAAAGGGGCGAGGCCCACTTCACCGTCGCGAAAAATCCCGCGCGGCCCTTCATCGTCAGCGCCGATAAATTCTCGGTCCGCGCCGTCGGCACGGCGTTCAGTGTCCAACTCAACCGCGAGGCGGTTTCCGTTCTCGTCACGGAAGGCAAGGTGCGGCTCGACGAAACCGAACCCGCGAAGGATCATGTGGCTGCGGCTTCGCGCGAGCTTTCCCACCTCGTGGCCGGCGAACAGGCGGTGATGAGCACGCTGCCGCCGGCCGGGGCACTGAATTCCCCGGAGGTCCAGATTCGCGAGGTAACTCCCGTCGAAATCGAACGCTCACTCTCGTGGCAGGGACTCCGGTTGGAATTCGTCGCGATGCCGCTGCGGGACGTCGTCGATGAATTCAACCGCTACAATCAACGCAAGCTGATCGTCGAGGACAGTCGGACCGGCGCGATCCTCGTGCAGGGAAATTTCCGGGCCGATAATGTCGATGCGTTTGTGCGGCTCCTCGATCTGGGTTTTGCGGTGAAGTCGGTTCCGCACGGAAACGAGATCGTACTTCGCGCGCGTTGAGTCATTGGCCGGCGGCGATCGCGCCGTTTTCCGCGATGCAAAAAATCTGTTAACGGAAAACTTCGCGTGGTTCGTCTACGAGTTGCCCATGCACCCCATGATAAATTCCACCCCGACTTTCCGTCCCTTTGGCCGGAAAATTCACGGACTATTCCTGTCCGTTTTCAGCGCCCTCGCGTTTGCCCTTGCGGCCCATGCCGCGTCCGATTCCAGAAAAAACTTCGACGTGCCGGCCGGCGAAGCCACCAGTACGCTCAAGCTTTTTTCCGAGCAATCCGGCGAGCAAATCGTATATCCGGTTGAACTCGTTCGCGGTCAGCAAACCAACGCGGTGCACGGCGAATTGAGCGCCCGTGAGGCCCTCGATGCGATGCTGCTAAAAACCGGCTTGGTGGCCGTGCAGGACGAGAAGACGGGTGCACTGGCCGTCAAAAAAGCAGAGTTACCCGAGGCGCCCAGGGAGACGGCGCGACCACGGTTGAGTGCGGGCGCGGTGAAGAACGATCCGCCGGCGTTGGAGGACAAGGACACATACGTGTTGTCTCCGTTTGAAGTCACGTCGACCAATGAGAATGGTTATGCGGCGGCAACCTCGCTGGCCGGCAACCGCTTGAACACGGAACTCCGCGATGTCGGCTCGGCGATCTCGGTCGTGACGTCCCAATTTCTCCGCGACATCGGCGCGACCAGCAACGAAACCCTGCTGCAATACACAACCAACACCGAGGTGGGAAATATTTATGGCAACATGGCGAATGCCGGCAGTGGCACGCAGTTGGACGAGACCGGTAAATTTTCCAATCCGAATCAAAACACGCGTGTGCGCGGACTCGCCGCGGCGGATACGACGGTCGATTATTTCCTGACCGACATTCCGTGGGACAGTTACAATGTCGATCGCATCGATTTTCAACGCGGCCCAAACGCGATCCTGTTCGGTTTAGGCAGTCCGGCCGGCATCATCAACGCGGGAACCAAGACGGCCGGCTTTAAGGACAAGGGACAGGTCGAGGTGCGTTACAGCCGGTTTGGCAGCATCCGCAGTACGCTGGACATCAACCAAGTGCTGCTGCCCGACCAGCTCGCGTTCCGCATCGATGCGTTGATCGATGACCAGAAATTTCAACAGGATCCGGCGTATCAGAACGACAAGCGAATCTCCGGCGCGTTGCGCTTTGAGCCGGCGATGTTGAACAAGGGTTCCGCCCACACCACTTTTAAAGCCGATTTTGAACAGGGCAAGGTGCGTAGTAACCGGCCCCGCAGTCTGACTCCCGGCGATTCCGTGACGCCGTGGTTTTTGACCGGCACCGCGACGGGATACGATGCGAACGGGGTTCCGTTCACCTATAATAATCTCAATAAAATTGGTTTTGATGCGCGTGGTTTACAGGACACCAACATTGCATCCATCGGCGCTGACGGTCGCGGCCAGTTCGTCAAAAACTACAACAATTCCGGCGGGCTGGTCAGCGGCGCTTTGAATCCGTATTGGCAGCCGTGGCTGGGCGGTCAGTTTGGTGCGGGCTATTTCGGAAACCCAATGGCGATTTTTAGCAGCGGGGACAGTTCGGCCAATACGCTGGTTAACTGGGAACCGAGTACGGTTCGCGGCATCGGCCCCAACGGCGCGATCGACAAGGGCATCGGGGGCATTCCGTTCAGCCGCATGTCGTCGATCACCATTTATCGCGACATCTCGAAGAAGGTGAATTTGCCCGGCGCGAAATTTGGTCTCACGCGCAATCTCACGCTTTCTGACCCGTCCATTTTCGATTTCTACGAGCAGCTGATCGATGGACCGAACAAATATGAGTGGCAGAATTTTCACCGCTTCAATCTGAACCTTTCGCAGACGTTCATGAACGGTAAGTTTGGTTTCGAGGCCGCGTATGACCAGCAGCATTACGACAACGGTCAGATGAATTTCATGACCGACAAGGGTCAGCAGATTTATGTCGATTTGATTCAAACCGAGGCTGACGGCACCACCAATCCGAATTTCGGGCGGCCGTTCGTGGCCGATTCCGGCGCGGGCGGGAATAGCGGTAAATCCGGACGGCAAGCCTTTCGCCTGACGGCTTACGCGAAACACGATTTCGACAAGGGCGAACATCACTCGCTGCTGACGCACCTCCTTGGCCGCCACACGGTCACCGGGTTGTACAGTAATGATACCCGCGAGAACGAAAATCGTAATTTCGTTCATTACGTCGCGGACAACGCGTACAAGGATTTCATCAACGGTTTTGGCTCCAATCCCGCGACGATCAATTCGAGCGTGCGGACCGTTTATCCGGTGATCTATCTGGGAAGCTCGCTGGCCGGTGCGGGCGGCGCACAGAACGCCAATATTCCCAACCCTAGCGTGCAAGGCGTGGTTAACGGTGGCAGCGCCCGCGCGTTCGACTCGACGTGGATTGCGACCGGCGTCAATCCGGCCGATCCGTGGGTGAATACTTTTTATCCCGTCGGAAACCAGTTTCGTACTTCCACGCAGTCGGAAAATCCGGCCAATTACCGCGGGTGGAGCAACACGCCGATCACGATCACCAACTCCGAGCAGGGAAACCGCGACGCCAACACCACCTCCGCCAGCAAGGGCAAAACCACGATCGAGTCCAAGGCCATCAACTGGCAGGGTTATTTCTGGGACGGAGCGTTTGTTGGTATGTACGGTTACCGCACGGACAAGGCGCGGGCTTGGAGCAAGAGCGCGGATCGCGACGTCGAGGGTCGCGCGATTTTGGATTCGGGCGTATTTAAACTCCCCACGGTCTACAGTCTGGTGGAGGATAATTCCAACAGCTGGAGCGGGGTGCTGCATCTCAACCAATTGTTGAAGGAACGGCTGCCGGTAAACGTCAGTTTTTTCTATAACCGCTCGGAAAACTTCCAGCCGAAGGCCGGCCGCGTCGGACCACTGGGCAATCTGCTGACCCCACCCACCGGCAAGACGAAGGACTACGGCATTCTGTTGAGCACGAAGGATGGAAACTACTCCCTGAAGATTAATAAATATGAGACGTCAGTGGTTAATTCCGACGGTACGAGCGGCTTTAATTCGTTCTATCTCGGCCAGCTGTTCACCGATTACCAATCGGCGCGCAACCGTTACGTATTCGAAGTTTCCGATCCGACCAACCCCAACAGTTTTCACTCTGGAAATTCGAATCAGTGGATCTATCAACCCGCCGCCGGCCAGACTGCGGACCAGGCGCTCGCGGCGCAGAAAGCTGATGTGGCCGGATGGGATACCCTGGTTAAAAGTATTTCGCCGGCATTTTTCACCGCGTTCAAACTCGACCTGAACCAGCAGACGATCGATCAGCTGAAATCGCTCACCTACACGACGCCGAGCGGTTTCACGATTCCAGAGGACAATGTTTCGAAAGGGACCGAGTTTGAGTTTTATGCGAATCCGATGAAGAACCTCCGGCTCACGATGAATGCTTCGAAATCAGAGGCCGTGCGCAATAACGTGGGCGACATTGCGCTGAACAATCTTGTGACCCAGATCAACACGGCATTGAACACGACGACGGCCGGAACCCTTCGCGGCAGCTCGGCGTCGACTGCGACGACCGCGCTCGCCAACTGGAACGCCAACTTCTGGGCGTCGTGGCTTTCCGTGAAAGGACAGGAAGGAAACGCGGTTCCGGAACTGCGGAAGTGGCGGGCGAATTTGGTCGCCAACTACGATTTCACCAACGGCCTGCTAAAGGGTTTCAATGTCGGCGTGGGCTATCGTTGGCAGGACAAGGTTATCATCGGTTACCGGCCGAACTATTACATTGGCACCACTCAGACCGACAATGCGTTTCTTGCGACGTCGGCGAAGTTCGATTTGAGCCATCCCTACTATGGTCCCGCTGAAACCGATATCGATCTCTGGATCGGTTATAAACGTCAGCTCACCAAAAAAATCACCTATAATATCCAGCTCAACGTGCGCAATGTGGGTAAGGGAAATTCCCTGATTCCGATCACTGTTCAACCGGATGGAACGGTGGCGGCCTGGCGCATCGCACCGACCGAAGTCTGGAGTATTACGAATACGCTCTCCTTCTGATTTTGCTTGGGTTCCCGGTGTTTTGAAGCGCCTTCCTTCGCGGGAAGGCGCTTTTTTTATGGGCAAGCTGTGCTGGTCGGTACTCCCAACACCGCTTGACAGCATTGGGTGGGCGCTGCCGAATTCAGCGCATGCGTGGAACTGTCGCCCAATCCATTTCCAGTTCCCCGACCACGGGAGCCGAATCGACCGTGATGAAGGTTCTGTGGGCATTGAGCCTGTCGCATCTGATCAACGATACGTTGCAGGCGCTCTTGCCCGCAATTTATCCGCTGCTAAAAACCAACTACCAGCTGAATTTCACGCAGATCGGTTTGATTACGCTGACTTATCAAATCACGGGTTCGCTGCTGCAGCCGATGGTGGGATATTATACGGACCGGCGGCCGAAGCCATTCGCTTTGATGGTGGGAATGAGCTTCACCCTCCTGGGTTTGGTTTTGCTTTCACAGGCGTCCAGTTTTCAGGCGCTGTGCTTCGCGGCCGGAATGGTCGGCATTGGTTCCTCGATTTTTCATCCGGAAGCGTCGCGGGTGGCGCGAATGGCGTCGGGCGGAAAACACGGCTTTGCTCAGTCGCTGTTCCAAGTGGGAGGAAACCTCGGCACGTCGCTCGGGCCGCTGCTGGCGGCCGCAATCATCATTCCGCGCGGGCAGGGACACATCCTGTGGTTCACTGTGCTCGCCTTTGCCGGGATCACGCTTCTTTTCCGCGTGGGGGGATGGTACCGGCGCAATCTTGGCCTGCTGAAGCCGAAACCGAAGGTGCCCGGTGATCACGAATTGATTCCGCTCTCGCGCGGCAAGGTGATCTTCGCGCTGGGCATTCTCGTGGTGCTGATTTTCTCCAAGTATTTTTATCTGATCAGCCTGACTAATTACTACACGTTTTACATGATCGATAAGTTTCACGTGTCGGTGCAGGCCTCGCAGATCTACCTGTTCGTGTTCCTGTTTTCGGTCGCGGCCGGCACCATTATCGGGGGGCCGGTCGGAGATCGGATCGGGCGCAAATTGGTCATCTGGATTTCGATCCTTGGGGTGGCGCCCTTTTCGCTGACGTTGCCGCACGTCGGATTGGTCGGGACGGTGGTGCTGACCGTGTTCATTGGTGTGATTCTGGCGTCGGCGTTTTCCGCGATTATTGTTTATGCGCAGGAATTGGTGCCGGGGAATATAGGGTTTATTTCGGGGCTTTTCTTTGGTTTGGCGTTTGGCTCCGCCGGCATCGGCTCGGCGCTCCTCGGCAGACTCGCCGACCACACCAGCATCGGTTACATCTTTCAGGTCAGCGCCTATCTGCCGTTGATCGGATTGCTGACGATGTTTCTGCCGGAAGTGGAAGGGAAGCGAAGGCGACTGGCGAAGGTGTAGGGCGCTGGGCTGAGAGCTGCGCGGGGAGCATTCGCGGCTATTTCCCGGAGCCAAGCTGGGGCTCGGCGGTCCCGGGGGAGTGGACTCGGGCACGGACCTGGAGGCGATTCTGGCGGCGCTTGACCAGGGCCAGTCGGCGGGCGGTGCGGCAGAGGCCGGCTTTTACCGGATTATCGTGGATGTAGTGGATCACTTGGCGCAGGTGATTTTTATCGCGGATGTAGCGATCCCAATACTCGCGCATCCAGCACTCTTTCCCGGGAACGCCGAGCCCCAGCTCGGCATTGTGCGTGAGAATCCACCGCCCAGTGTACGATTTCCAAGACTGCACGATCCGACCGAGAGGCTCCTTTGGATCGATCAACGCGTGCACGTGATTCGGCATCACGCATCACGCACCACGCGATCAGGCGGTAGCGACCGCCATCGAATTTAAGCAACGTCTCCTGCATCAGCGCAGCGACCGCCGGATGCGGAAGCGCGCAACAACCCGTGCCGACGTCTAGCAGCCGCTTCGACCTGCCGTCGTCGTTGGTTTGCGCGCAAGCCTTCTGGTGCGAGTCGGAGTTGTTCCTCGAGAGTAGCCGCGGCATCTTTCGGGAGCGAATCCGCGAGGCGGAAGGTGATCGATTGAAGACGGCGAAGCTCGTCGCAGTGGGGTAGGTAGCCGCGGGAATGCCAGCCGAGGGAATGGGCGCGGCGGTGGGTGGGCTTGCGTCCATCCTTAATCGTTTTTCAGAGGCCGAGCTGGGGCTCGGCGGTCCCGGGTGTAACATTTCTCATCCGACTGAAGCGGCTCGTTTTTCTAGGATTTCATCCACGGCAATGCGTCCATGTCCACGTTGCCGCCGGTGAGGATCAGGCCGATGCGGTGGTTGGCGGTGGGGATTTTTCCTTCGCGGATGGCGGCGTAGGCGACGGCGGCGGATGGCTCGATGACGATGCGAAGTCGTTCCCAAATTTCGCGCATGGCGGCGACGATGCCTTCCTCGGAAACCGTCACAATGTCGTCCACGTATTGCTGGATGATCGGGAAATTCTTTTCGCCGGTGCAATTAGTCCGCAGGCCGTCGGCGATCGTCGCGGGCGACGGAATGGAAATGCGCCTGCCCGCCCGGAACGATTGGGCGACGTCGTCGGCCAGCGCGGGCTCGACGCCGATTACCTTGATTCCCGGTTTCAACGTTTTGGCGGCGACTGCGGTGCCGCAGAGAAGTCCGCCGCCGCCGACTGGACAGAGAATATAATCGAGATCCGGGGTGTCTTCCAGCAGCTCGATGGCGGCGGTGCCTTGGCCGGCTGCGACGCGGAGATCGTCGAAGGGGTGAACGATCGTCGCTCCGGTTTGGGCGGCGACCCGCGCGCAGGCGGCCTCGCGGGCGGAGAGGTTGGGTTCGCAGAAAGTGATCCAGCCGCCGTAGTGGCCGACGTTTTGTATCTTGGACTGCGGTGCGTTGGCCGGCATCACGATGTGGGCGGTGATACCGCGAAGTTGCGCGGCGCGGGCGAGGGCGGCGGCATGGTTGCCCGAGGAGTGAGTGACGACGCCGTTGGCGGCTTCAGCGTCCGTCAGCGAAAAGACCGCGTTGCAAGCGCCGCGCGATTTGAAAGCGCCGGCGGCTTGCAGGTTCTCGCACTTGAAGAAAAGCCGCGTGCCACATTCCTGATCGAGCGCCTCGCTGGTGAGGACCGGCGTGCGCTTGATGAACGGCCGGATGCGTTCGTGGGCGGAGCGGATGAGGTCGAGGTCGAAGGACATGGAGTGCGTCGGGCTGCGTTGACCGGGCCAATGCAAGAGGAATGGCCCGCGAAATACACTAAAAACACGAAATACATTCTATTGGTGACCGCAGAGTGCGCGGGATCGGATTTGATTTTGTGCGTGGCGAAACTATGTTTCGTCCAAGACGGTCAAAAAACTTCTTCACACCCGGATGCGGGTGAATGACATCGAACGCACCGCCAAATTCTATGAGCAGGCGCTGGGGCTGAAAATCGCGCGCCGGCACACCTCGCCGCGCGGG
>JAYVMJ010000332.1:0-2891 GCA_043759025.1 Verrucomicrobiota bacterium
GGCGGGCGGAGCGACTGTCGTCATGGTTTCAAAAGTGGGCGAAGAGCTCCTTTTTGCGCGTAATATTCTCGCCACCTGGAGTGCTGATCCGGGGCGGATTGGCGTCGAAATCAACCGGTCTTTACTCTACGCGAATCAACAATTCGGTAACACCGTGGATCGGGTATGGCTGCTCGGACAGGACAACCATGCCACCGCTCAAGTGAATGCGAAGTGCGGTACGGGACGCCAAATCACGGTGTTGCCAACTTCGCCGGTGGAATGGCTGCAGTCGGCGGCGAAACTCGCGCCACGCCAGCCAATCAATCTCGTCGCGGGTCATCTTCGCCGCAAAAGCCACCAGAGGTCGATTCGACGCAGCGTTCTCATTGTGACTTGGGTTGGACTGGCGTTGCTTTCGGTGGACGCGTGGGTCGCCGGGAAGGCGTGGCGTCAGGAACAGCAACAGTACGTGCAACTGCAGGTTTCCGAATCGAAAATAGACGAGGAGCGTGAACACCTGATGGAACGCAATCGAGCGGTGGAACGCGAACGTGCCTTCGTTCAGCAGGTCGACCACGATCGTTTGCCCGCGGTGCCGGGAAAATTTGCCGCCTACGTCTCAAGTGTGTTGCCCGACCAGATGCGCCTGACTGAACTGACGGTGAAGTGGGAAGAAGGCTCGGGCTGGACCTTCCGCTTGGAAGGCGTCGTGGAAGCGGACGAGGAAACGTCGCATGAGGTGGTGGCTTCGTTTCAGCGCCTCTTGGCCAGAAGCGCTCTCCGGGTTCATTCCAATGAGATGCCCCGCGCAGCCGCCGCTGTGTCGCGCAACCCGGGCTCGCCTGTGCCGCAGATTCAGAAATTCGCGGTGGAAGGAGGCATGCTTGAAAACTAAGATCATCGAGCTGGGTCACGATTGCTGGCAGATGCTGACTGAGGTGCCGGGCTGGCCCGATGCGCCAAATAAAATCCGGATTCGGCGAGTGATCCCGATCCTTTTACCGTGTGTGCTAATCGTGCTTCTCCTCGCGTGGAACAGTGTCGTCCGTGATCCCGCGATCCGGAACGAGCGTGTATCGCAACGGGCGTTGTTGGACCAGGAAAAGGAACTTGATGCCTTGCGCTTGGGCGTTTCCGACCAGCAGGCGGCGGAGCTGTCCGCACGCGCTACGCAGGCGGGAAAACAAATTTTGAAAGCGGCAACAGATTTACCGCCGATCCTCGATGATTTCAAAAAGATGGCGAACGAACGCCACTGGGAGGGGAATTTCCAAGCGTCAGATCTTTCGACTGAGGCCAAGCAATCCGCCGGCCCGCTCAATTTTTACTTGGTTCGCGCGAAACTGACCGCGGTCCCCGGGGATCCGGACGCGTTTTCAGCCTTAATTGCTCTGCTTGATGAGTTTTCTTCATCGGAAAAGAGAATCGACCTTACCCGTTTGAGCATTCGTGCCGATGAGCAGGGACGGTACGCCGCGGAGCTGAACCTTCGTCTGGTGGGCCGCAATCTCGATGAGAAAACTGCTCAATAAACCCTGGTTTGTCGCCGTCATGGCGGTCGCGGCGCTCGCATTTGTGGCGTACTCGATGTTTCCCGGCGCCACCCGGTTCGGTTTGGGTCGGGTGGCCGGCGCAGCCCCGGCGGGAGCCGAGAGCGAACAAACTCCTGAAGAGGCGAATCAGACGAATTTATTTGCGGTGGTCCGCAATCTCCAGCTCCCGGCGCCCATGAAGGATCCATTCGCGATCCGCATCAAAGTGGATCCGGCAGCCGAGAAAGTGGAAATTCCAGATGCCGTGGAGTCGGTGCACCTCTCCGCAGTTTGGTCGCAGGAGGGGAAGACTCTCGTGCTGATCAACGACCGGATTTTCCAGAAGGGCGATGAAATTGGCCGGATCAAAATCGAGTCCGCGTCTGAAGAAGGCGTTTGGCTTAGCCATTGGAAAGGGCGGGATTTTTTGCGGGTCGGAGACAATTTTATTCTTAACACCCCAGGGGTAAGGCCCCGCGCGTAGCCAGCTCACTTCGAATGCGATGAATCTACGATCTGCTTTTTTCTCCGTCCCCTATATATGCGCCTTGATGGCGGGGTCAGTTTTGCCCTTGTGGGCCGACGACGTCCCCGCAGTCGTATCCGGTGCCGGAGTTCCAGCTACGGCGCCCGTTTCGCTCGCCCCGCCCACGGTCATCACTGCGTCTGCGCCGGTTCAGGGAGTTCCTGCAGCGGTGCCATCCACTCTTTTTAGTTTCAGCGCTGCAGAAGTTCCCATCAAGCAGGCGCTCGTGCTGTTTGCCCGGGCCAATCATCTGAACATCGTGCCCGATCTCGATATCGACGGAAATGTGACAGTGGACTTCCACGATCTGCCGCTTGATCTTGCAATGGGAGCGCTGCTCGACGCGAATGGCTATTATTTTTCCCAGGACGGCCAGCTCATCCGGGTGAAGAATCACGAGACCCGTCTTTTTCAGATCGATTATATCCACGTAACGCGTTCCGGCCAGGGCTCAAACGCCGTGCAAATTAGTTCCGGCGGCGGGAGCAGTGGCGGCAGTGGCGGAAGCAGCGGCAGCAGTGGGTCCTCGGGCTCCAGCGGTAGTGGGTCCGAGGGTTCGACGATGACCTTGACCAACACCTCGACGATCAATTTCTGGGGCGACCTCAATGACGAACTGAAATCAATGGTGTCCGAGAAGGGTAAATTCACGATCAACAGTCTGGCCGGAACCGTGATGGTGCGCGATTCGCACCGGAACGTTGAGGCGATTGCGCAGTTTATCACGAGCGTGACCGCGAGCGTGGTTCGCCAAGTCGATATCGAAGTGGAAATCTATGAAGTCGCGCTGAACGATTCGACCCAGTTGGGAATCAATTGGGCGTATCTGGCGGATAACCTGAATACTTCTT
>JAYVMJ010000333.1:0-2997 GCA_043759025.1 Verrucomicrobiota bacterium
CGAAAAAATTTATTCGAAGGCGAATATTTATCTGTAGACGCCTTTAGTCGGCAAAGTCCGACAGGCTGCTAGACTCCTAAGACGGCGGGTTAAGGATAACCCGCCCTACCTTCTGATTTTCTTCACTTGAGAATTTTGCTTTTATCTCCTGAATTGTTTCTGGCTGAAGGTGGCATCGCGCGAATCATACGGGTGTATTTGAAGGCACTTTGCGAAATTTGCGGACCAGATGGGCGGGTCGATTCGTTGGTGTTAAACGACCAGCTCGGAAGCGATCGGCGACTGGAACGTTATTCGAATCAACACCTGAACCGCCATGTCGCCTGTACCGGCAGCAAAGCGCGCTTTCTTACGCAAGCCATCAAGCTCGGCCGCCAATCGGACATTTTGATTTGTGGCCACCTGCATCATCTCCCGATCGCGCGGCTGGCTCAACTTTTCAACCCGCGTTTGCGCTACTCCCTCGTCGCGCACGGCATCGAAGTCTGGCGACCTTACAACGCGCTCGAACGACGCGCGCTACTCGGAACTCACCGGATTCTCTGCGTGAGCGAATTCACGCGACGGCAGCTGTTTCGTTTTCTTCCGACTTTAAACCTCGCGAAAGTGGTCGTCGTACCCAACGCGCTCGATCCGTATTTCGCCCGCAATTCAAATCCGCCTTTCGCCGGTTCGCTTTTTGCCGCACCGCGAATTCTAACCGTTTCTCGCCTCACGCAGGCCGACAACTACAAGGGCGTCGACACGCTCATTGAAGCCCTGCCGCGAATCCGCCAGGAATATCCGCTGGCGCGGCTCCGCGTGGTTGGCCAGGGCGACGACCTTCCGCGACTTCAAGCTCTCGCCGCCACGCTCGGCATGGCGAAGGCGGTGGATTTCACCGGATCGGTCGACGATGAAACCCTGCGCGCCGAATACGAAACGTGTGATTTGTTCGCGCTTCCCAGTCGCAAGGAAGGTTTCGGGCTCGTTTATCTGGAAGCGATGGCCAACGGCAAAGCCTGCATCGGCGCCCGTGCCGGCGGTGCGCCCGAGGTGATCGACGCGGCCGTCGGGCAACTCGTGGACTACGGTAACATTTCCGATCTCGCCGCCGCGGTCATCGAACTCACGCGCCATCCCCGCGATTCGGGGATTGTGCGCCAGCGCGCCGCCGCCTTTGCTTTCCCCGTGTTCCAACAGCGCCTCGCCGCCGCCCTGAACTGATCGATGTCCACCGACGAAATCCCCGAACTCGTGCTCGAAGCCGGCCGCGCGAACCGGCACTACTGGGCCGATCTCTGGCGCTACCGCGAACTTCTGGGATTCCTCGCACTGCGCGACATCAAGGTTCGCTACAAGCAAACCACGCTCGGAATCCTTTGGGCGCTCATTCAACCCGCCGTCACGCTCGCCGTCTTCACTTTTATCTTTGGCAAGCTGGCTTCGCTTCCGTCGGGGAACGCGCCGTATCCTCTGCTCGTGTTGGCGGGGCTATTGCCGTGGCAATTATTCTCGGCGGCTTTTTCAAATGCGAGCGGCAGTCTCGTAGCCAACACCCATCTCATTTCGAAAATCTATTTTCCGCGTTTGATCGTGCCCCTTTCGTCGATCGCTGTGGCGCTGATCGATTTTGTCGTGGTCCTTGTTCTCCTGGTGATTCTCTGCGCTTGGTGGCAATTCATCCCCGACTGGCGGATTATTTTTCTACCCGTGTTTATTTTCCTCACGCTGCTAACCGCGCTCGGCACGGGCCTGTGGCTTACGGCGCTCACCGTAAAATATCGCGACTTCCGGTTCGTCGTTCCGTTCCTGCTCCAAGTCGGCCTGTTTCTTTCGCCGGTGGGCTTTAGCTCGACCAATCTACCCAATTGGCAGCTGCTTTATTCGCTCAATCCCATGGCGGGCATCATCGATGGGTTTCGCTGGTGTGTGCTTCATGGCGAACCCACCCTCCACCCCGTGAATCTCGCCATTTCCGCTGGCATGATGCTTTTGTTGCTTCTCTCCGGCTTGTGGTATTTCCGCCGCACCGAACGCACTTTTGCCGACCTGATCTGACCATGGACAAACCGGTCATCCGCGTCGAAAGTCTGGGAAAAAAATACTACCTCTCGCATCAGGGGCGCAAGGACACGTTGCGGGATTCTCTGACGCAGGGCGTGCGTGAGTTTTTCCGCAAGCGCACGTCTTCTGCTCCCGGAGGCGACGAGGAATTTTGGGCGTTACGCGACGTGTCGTTTGAAGTTAACCGAGGCGACGTCGTGGGAATCATCGGGCGCAACGGCGCGGGCAAGTCGACGTTGCTTAAAATACTTTCCCGCATCACCGAGCCTACCTCCGGCCGCACCGTCATCCGGGGGCGCGTTGCGAGCTTGCTGGAAGTTGGCACCGGGTTTCATCCGGAGCTGTCGGGCCGGGAAAATATTTTTCTCAACGGCGCGATCCTGGGCATGTCCCGCGCGGAAATCAGGCGGAAGTTCGATGAAATCGTCGCGTTCGCCGAGGTGGAACGCTTCCTCGATACGCAGGTGAAACATTATTCCAGTGGGATGTACGTTCGCCTCGCCTTCGCCGTGGCCGCGCATCTCGAACCGGAGATTCTCATCGTCGATGAAGTCCTCGCCGTCGGCGACCTGCAGTTTCAACGCAAATGCCTCGGCAAAATGCAGGAGGTCGCGGGCGGCGGACGCACGATCCTGTTTGTCAGCCACAACATGGCGGCGGTCCAGCGTCTCTGCACCCGCGGGGTTTATCTTAAGCAGGGGAACGTGGCGATGGCGGGACGGATCAATGAAGTCATCGACCGCTATCTGGCTGAAGCGACCGGCACCGACGGCAAACCGGCCAACTACGCGCGGCGCCATCCGGCCTTCGAGGTCGGACCGGTGGAACTATTGATCGATGGTGAGTCGCGTCACGCGGTCCCGGCCGGTGCCACCCTCACGTTTCGTTTGCACTACCGCTGCGCCGCCCCCGCCGATTTTCCCGACGGCCTCGAGTGTGGTTTTATTGTTT
>JAYVMJ010000334.1:0-1618 GCA_043759025.1 Verrucomicrobiota bacterium
TCGAGATTGCCGGTGGGTTCGTCGGCGAGCAGTACCTGCGGATTGTTCACGAGCGCGCGCGCGATGGCGACGCGTTGTTGCTGTCCGCCGGAGAGTTGGCTTGGAAAATGATCCGCGCGATTGGACAACCCCACGATATCGAGACAGTGCATGGCTCGTTCCTCCATCTCATGCGCGCGCACGCGGTTTTTGCCGTAGAGCATGGGAAGTTCGACGTTTTCGCGCGCGGTCGTCCGGGCCAGCAAATTGAAGCCTTGAAAAACGAACCCGAGCTTTTCGTTACGCAGATCAGCCAGATCGTTGCGGTCGAGCGCTGAGACATCGACCCCGTCGAGGAGGTAACGACCACGGGTGGGGCGATCGAGGCAGCCAAGCGTGTTCATCAGCGTGGATTTGCCGGAACCGCTTGCACCCATGACCGCCATGAATTCGCCTTTGTGCAAATCGAGGGTCACTCCGCGCACGGCGTGCACCTGCACTTCGCCGGAGTTGTAGATCTTGTGAATGTCCTCGAGATGGACGACGGCAGCCATGGAATTCAACGGGAACGACTGACGTCAAAATCCGCGACGCCGGCCACCTTGGCCACCGAATGGATTAGTCGCCGGGGCGCCGGTTTTGCCTCCGGAAAACACCACTGAGGTAATGATCCGGTCATTTTCCTTCAGGCCATCGAGCACCTCGGTCGATATCCCATCGGAAATGCCCCGTTTGACGGAGATTGCCTCCGGATGCATCGACTTCGGATCATCGCCCACCAATTTATAAAGTGTCCGTGTGACGGGAGTGTTGCTTTCGGCATTTCTTTCGCCGCCGAAACGTCCCAGGGGCAATTCGATGTCCTGGGCCTTGGCCAATTCCTGCATGCGCGCGATGACCTCGGGCGAGGGCGGGCCGTTGCCACGCACAAAGCCGGCTTCACGCATTATCTCCTGAATTTTTTGCCGGCGCTCCTCGTCGGTCAGGATTTTCACCGGAGCTGCCGCAGTCTTGCCGTCAGCAGGCGCCTTGCCGTCCACCGCGGCTTTGGGCGCGGCTGGCAGCAGTCCTTCCGGGATACGAACACGCAGTGCGCTGTTGGCGATTTTAAGCGTGCCGGGCCGGGTTGCGACGACGATCGAAACGTTCGCGGTCATACCGGGTTTTAACTTTAAGTCGTGATTGGGGACATCGATCATGGTCGAATAAATCACGACGTTTTGCGAAGTCTTGGGCGAATTGCGGATTTGGGAAACCACGCCGCGGAACTGACGGTTGGGATAGGCATCCACGGTGAATGTCACCCGTTGTTTTTCCTGCACGCTGCCGATGTCGGCCTCGGAGACTGCCGCCTCGATTTGCATTGTAGAGAGATCGTTGGCGATTTGGAAAAGAGTGGGGGCGCTGAGGCTGGCTGCGACCGTGTTTCCAACATCCACGCTCCGGGAAATTACGCTGCCGTCGATCGGCGAATAGATGCTGCAGCGGGACAGATTAACCTTCGCGGTTTCGTTGGCCGCCGTCTGGATTGTTACCTGGGCATCGGCTTGCGCCAGCTGAGCTTCGGCGGTGTCGAGATCGCTCTGCGCGATCAAGCTTCGTTTAAACAGCTCTCTTTGGCGCTCGGCGGTGGCTTTCA
>JAYVMJ010000335.1:0-3030 GCA_043759025.1 Verrucomicrobiota bacterium
GAACCCTATCGTATGTTTACCAGTCGCGCGGAGCACCGTCTTCTGTTCAACCACGGCAGCGCAGAATTGCGTTTATTTGAGCACGCTAAAGTTAATAAATTGCTATCCAATAATAGGTTAAAACGTATAACTTCCAAATCGGAGTCCATTGCACATTGGGAGGGCTTTTTTGAAAAAGTTCGCGTTAATGGCGAGCTTTGGGGCGAAGTAATTCGCAGGGAAAAAGAAGCGGCCAACCTACCCTCCGAATTTCTTGCGCTGTCCGCTGAGATACGCGCTGAAGTGCTTTATCGAGTTACTTATCGCGGCTACCTCGAGCGTGAACAGCGACAAATCGAAAAACAAAAACACGTGGAGAAGATCCTGATTCCGTCGTCGCTCGATTACCTCTCAATTCCGGGGTTGCGGCGTGAAAGCGCGTTGAAGCTGCACGAATTTCGTCCCCACAATCTCGGTCAAGCCAGCCGCATCAGCGGCGTGAATCCTGCCGACATTAGCATTCTCATGGTGCGAATTGCCGCCGCCGGCCGCGCTTAATATTTTCGTTTATTGGCCGCGAATTTATCAATCCGGGACCATTTCGTTTTCTCCAAGTGATATCGATGTGACAATTCGGTGACAGCGGTTAATTCACTCGAAAGGCGCTCCGGCCTCCAATAACTCACCGCTCTACTATGGAGAAGAAAAAGATCCTCGTTGTTGATGATGAGCCGGACGTCACCGATTTGGTCGCTTATCATATGAAGGCGAAAGGGTTTCAGGTGGAAACGCTGAACGACGCCACTGCGAGTATTGCCAAAGCCCGGACATATCATCCCGACCTCGTAATATTAGACATAATGATGCCAGACCTTAGTGGCATTCAGGTTTGCCGAATTCTTCGCGCCGATCCAAAACTGGCGAAGGTCCCGATCATCTTTCTCACGGCCAAATGTGAATCGCACGATCGCATCGAGGGTTTGGAGTCCGGCGCCGATGATTATCTCTCGAAGCCTTTCAGCCCAAAGGAACTCGTCCTCCGGGTGGAATCCATTCTGCGCCGTGTTTCTTCACCCAAGGAAGCAGCTACAGCGAAGCTTCATATTGGTGATATCCTCCTCGATAGCGAAACGCATCGCGTGACTGTGCGCGGTCAACTGCTCGAACTCACCGCGACCGAATTCAAATTGCTGCAGCTGTTAATGGAACGACAGGGCAGGGTGCAAACGCGCGAGCATTTGCTCCTCAACGTGTGGAATTATGCCACGGAGATTGAGACCCGCACGGTCGACACGCACGTCCGCCGCCTGCGCGAGAAGCTCGGGGAAGAATCGGGCTGGGTCGAAACCATCCGGGGCGTCGGTTACCGGATCGCGGACAAGAAACTATCGGCATGAGCATTTTTGTCGTCGTTGTTCTCCTCATCGCTCTGCTGCTCCTGCTCCGGGCATTGTGGAGACAAAACCGCGCGCTGGAAGAACTGCGTCAGGCGATTCGGAACAATCAACCGCTGCTGAAAAAAGCGCTCGCGGCAGACGATCTGCCGGCTTGGCGGGAGCTGACCGATTCGGTCAATCATCTTATCGCGGAGAACTCGGACCTGCGCCATCAACGCACCGGCCAGCTCGCGCAATTGGAAGCAACGCTCGGTAATTTGCGCGAGGCCGTGTTGATTGTCGACGACGCGAATTATATCCATCTCGCGAACCGTGCGGTGAGGGAGATTTTCCCCGGTGCGCGCGATCTGGTGAACCTGCGGCTCGAGCTCATTGTGCGTAGCGCGCCCTTTCTCGATTACGTGCGCGAAACCCGCGCCGGAAAACCGTTGCCGCGGCAGGAATTCGAAATCGTGGACCGGCAGAAAACCCATTGGATCGAGGCCTCGGGCGCGCCGATTCCATCGCCTGATCGCAAATCGCAGTGGGCGCTTTTTGTGATTCACGACATCACCAACCAGCGCAATCTTGAGCGGGTGCGCCGCGATTTTGTCGCCAACGCCTCTCACGAACTGCGCACGCCGCTCAGCATCATCAAGGGATACGTCGAAACCCTGGTCGACGGCCACCTCACGATGGCCGAGGAGGACCGCGATAAGTTTCTGAAAACGATCCAGCGGCACAGCGAACGTCTCCAGGCGATCATCGACGATTTGCTCGTGCTGTCCCGGCTCGAATCTGCCACGCCCGGGATTAAATTGGTGCCCGTGGATTTGACGGCGTTTTTCAGAAACCTCGTGGACGACTACCGCCAGCGTCCCACGGCGGCTGGCCACGAAATTTTCATCGAGACCGCTTCCGATCTCGGCACGATCGCAGCCGACCCGGAAAAACTTGCGCAGGTTTTCGGCAACCTTCTGGACAATGCCCTCAAATACACCGCAAAGGGAACCCGACTGGAAGTGGGCGGCGTTTGCGTTGGCACCAACGACGTGGAATGCTTCGTGAAAGATGACGGCGCAGGCATTCCGTCGGCCGATCTTCCGCAAATTTTTGAGCGCTTTTACCGGCTAGAGAAGGGACGCTCGCGTGAGACGGGGGGCACCGGCCTTGGCTTAAGTATTGTGAAGCACATCGTGCAAATGCACGGGGGAAAAGTTTGGGCCGAAAGCAGGGAAGGCGAGGGCCTGACGATCCGCATGAGGGTTCCACGGATTCAAAATGCGAGCGCTTCGGAGTTGCCCCGGACCACCGGCAGCGGGCAATAACGACGCGTGGATTTCACTCCCGCATTTGTTGACCTCATTGCGAAACGGCGCTCCGACCTTCGGGCCGAGCTCCGCGCGATCCTGCCCCAACCCCGCGCCATCGTTTTGGAGCTCGGTTGCGGACACGGGCACTTTCTCGCGCGGTACGCGACCGAATTTCCCGAAAAACTGTGCATCGGCATCGATATGCGCAGCGATCGGATCGTTCGAGCCCTACGAAAAGCGAAACACGCCTGTCTTTCCAACTGCCATTTCATCCGGAGCGAAGCGTTGGAATTCATCCAAGCGGTCCCGGCGGCCGTAGGATTTGAGGAAATTTGGGTTTTATTTCCCGATCCGTGGCCGAA
>JAYVMJ010000336.1:0-6320 GCA_043759025.1 Verrucomicrobiota bacterium
GGGCCAGCGTGGGCTGGCTCTTGGAGCCAAAACGGAGAATGGCGTGGTATGATCCGATGCCCGCATTGACTCACGCCGGGGAATTGGCTGATACCGCCGCTGGTCGGAAAAAATACCTGCAGTACCTCGAGTGGCTGGCGGAGGATGAGCCGGCCCGTAAGGACCAGCGCTTTGAGATGATGTCGAAGGGCTGGGTGATCGGAACCGGCGAGTTCGCCAAGGCGTTGTTGCAGGAAAACCGCGCACTGATTGGGCGGGGGCGGAAAATAGCGGGTGTACTGCAGGCGGCGCGCGAAGAAGTCTGGCAGGAGTATCTCGATAAGTTGGTGCGCCAGTTGCGACGTCTACTTGAGGACATCGCGCTGGCGGGAAAGTCGGCGGAATGGAAGCTGGCGATAGCCTCCGTCATGAAGGCTCGGACTACAGTGCCCAATCGTTGGCTGGCGGTCACTTTGCGGATGGGTAACCTGCACGAGGTCAGCCGCAAAGTGGCGGCGTGGACGCGTCAGCCCGATGCAACCTTGTTGAAAAACTTTGCCAAACCCCAAGGCCTGACCCTGTGTTTCTGTGCCCTGGCGGTGTGATCCTACTATTTTGGCCGGCTGCGGCAGTGCCTTGAGTTGGACGAAGAGGCGATCGGCTACTCCATTCGGGTATGAGATCGAGTCATCCCGTGTAGCGATTCCATGCGATAAATGGGGAAGGTAGGGTAACACCCCATTGTGACTAAAGGCCATAACGCTACACTGTCGGTTCGTCTGAGCGCCACGGTCGCACTCCGCCGAATTTTATTTTCTTCCGATCCCCATCATTTGCAGGCAAAATAAGGAGCGACGTGACGAGTCGGAGTCCTAAATGGACAACTCAGGGCACCGATCGTTCCGCTTTTGATCCTGCGGGGATATAACCGTCGTTAGAAGTACACATCCCTTTTGCTTCGGCTACCGCCGACGTTCCCTTCTCTGATGATAGCCGCCTTTGCGTGCCGAAAAAATCCGACGCCTCGCCAACTCCATGACTAAACCTATTAAACCGATCCCTGATTCCGATTTTCTCGCAAAAGTGGCGACGGGAATAGCTGGCTTTGATGAAATCACCGGAGGAGGGCTTCCCGCCGGTCGGCCGTCGCTCGTATGCGGATCTGCCGGCTGC
This sequence comes from Verrucomicrobiota bacterium, assembly GCA_043759025.1. GTDB lineage: Bacteria > Verrucomicrobiota > Verrucomicrobiia > Opitutales > Opitutaceae > Lacunisphaera. Next base: position 1,153 of record JAYVMJ010000336.1, read on the forward strand.
GGAAAATCGCTGCTCGCGATCGAATTTCTCGTGCGGGGCGCCACCCAATTCGGCGAGCCCGGGGTGTTGATGACCTTTGAAGAAAGCGCGGCGGACATCCGCAAGAACGTCGCATCGCTGGGGTTCAACATCGCGAATTTGGTCGCGCGCAAACAACTCGTCGTTGACCACGTCTATATCAACCGCAGCGAGATCGAGGAAAATGGCGAGTACGACCTAGAGGGGCTTTTTATCCGGCTGGGCCACGCCATTGATTCGATTGGAGCGAAGCGCGTCGTGCTCGACACCATCGAATCGTTGTTTTCCGGCCTCAAAAACCAGGCGGTCCTGCGCGGGGAACTGCGCCGGCTCTTCGCCTGGCTCAAGACCCGTGGCATGACCACCATCATCACCGCCGAACGGGGCGACGGGGCGCTCACCCGCCATGGACTGGAGGAATATGTCTCCGACTGCGTGATCCTGCTCGATCACCGGGTGATCGGCCAGATTTCGACCCGTCGGCTGCGGATCGTGAAATATCGCGGCTCCACCCACGGCGCCAACGAGTATCCCTTTCTCATCGATACCAAGGGCATCTCCGTTCTTCCGCTCAGTTCGGCGAGTATGGACTACAACGTCTCGAACAAACGCATATCGACCGGTGTGCTCCAACTCGACGACATGCTGGGCGGCAAGGGATTTTATCGCGGTAGCACCGTCATGCTCAGCGGCACGGCGGGCACCGGGAAATCCAGTCTCGCGGCCAGTCTGGCGCACGCGACGTGTGCCCGCGGCGAACGTTGCATGTATTTCTCATTCGAGGAATCCGAGGCGCAGATTCTGCGCAACATGCGCTCAATCGGAATCGACCTTGCGCCGCACGTGCAGGCGGGCCTGCTCCAATTTCACGCCACCCGGCCGACGGTGCACGGACTCGAAATGCATCTTGTGCAACTGCACCGTCTCGTTGACGACTTCAAGCCGGAGGTCGTGATCCTCGATCCCGTGACGAACCTCGCGACGGCCGGCAACATTGACGAGTCGAATGATATGCTGATCCGTGTGGTCGATTTTCTCCGGAAGCGGGTCATCACCGCGTTCTTCGTCAGCCTAACGAATACAGGAAAGACGCAGGATACGGACGAAGGCATGAGTTCCATCGTTGATACCTGGCTTCTGCTCAGCGATATCGAACTCGGCGGGGAACGTAACCGCGGACTTTACGTCCTTAAATCGCGGGGCATGGCACACTCCAATCAAGTCCGCGAATTCCTCATCACGTCGCAAGGCTTGCGCCTCGTGCCGACGTACCTCGGCCCGACGGGTGTGTTGACGGGCTCCGCCCGCCTCATCCAGGAAGCGCAAGACGCCGCTGCCGAGAAATCCCTGCGCGAGGAAATCCAGCGCAAGCAACTCGTCCTCGATTATCGCCGCCAAGCCGTCGAAGCGCAGGTCGAGGCGCTGCGCGCCGGATTCGAGGCGGAAAAGAAAGAGTTTGGCCGGGCAGTCGCCAGCCAGCAGTCAATCACCGACCAAATCGTAACGGACCGGCTCGCCACGGCGAAGAGCCGGCAGGCCGGCCAGACAAAAAGACGTTGAATCCATTCATGAAAAAGAAAATTTCCTCGCCCAAGAAAAAAGTCCGCACCGCCGGAAAACGGGTCCAGCCGGCTGCGGGGTCCCGCGCCGCGAAGCCCCGCTCTTCCGTCAAGCCCGTGCCTTGGCTTCTCCGTCTCTACGTTGCCGGACAGACGCAAAATTCGCTCGCCGCATTTTCCAATCTCAAGCGCATTTGCGATGATCATCTCGAGGGCGAATACCGGATCGAGGTAATCGACCTGCTGAAGGCGCCGCACCGGGCTCAGGACGACCAGATCGTTGCCCTCCCGACGCTGGTGCGCAAGTTACCGGAACCCGTCAAGCGGGTCCTCGGCGACCTTTCAAATGTCGAACGGGTGCTTGTGGAGATGGACGTGCCCTCGAAACAGAAGCCACGGCTTTCTCCTTAAGTTATTCCATGGCCGCTAAAAAAAAATCGCCTCCCCGGGCCAAGCGCCCACCAGCACGTAAGCGCCGCGCGAAAACCAGCGGCAACAGTACGGCCGAATTCGAAGCGCTGCTGCGGGACACGGCGAGCGTGGAGCGTTACGAATTACGCTTGTACGTCAGTGGCTCCAGTCCTCGCTCCGGCCAGGCGATCACCAATGTCCGCGCGTTGTGCGATGAATTCCTCGCCGGTCGCTATGATCTCGACGTCATCGACATCTACCAGCAGCCCGGCGCGGCGGCGAATGAACAAATTATCGCCGCACCGACACTGATCAAAATCACTCCCAAGCCTGCGCGCCGGTTGATCGGGGATTTGTCCGACCGCAACAAGGTGCTGGTGGGACTCAATCTTGCCGCACGCACCTCGAGCACTGCCTGGATGGAGTTATGAAGAAACACGGGAAAGGCCCGCCGCTCCAACCAAAGTCGCCATTAGAGTCCGTGTCGATGCGGCTAAGGGCGGGCAAGCCAGGGCGGTGGATCAGCGAACAGGAATATACCGGCCTTTGCACGCGTCTGCGCGAAGCCGAGGATACTCTCGATGCCATCCAGAGCGGTGCGGTGGACGCGGTCGTGATCAAAGGCGCGAACGGAAGTCAAATTTACAGTCTCGCAGGGGCCGAACAGCGGTACCGCATCTATGTGGAACAAATGCAGGAAGGGGCGATCACCGCGTCGGAAGACGGCCTGATACTTTATTGCAACCAGCGCTTTGCCGAAATGGTTAAGATGCCATTGGAAAACGTAATCGGGGCAGGCATCGCCACCCATTTCTCTCCCGCAGCATGGTCGGCCATTTCCGAGGTGTTCACCCAAAAGCGCGAGGTCGTAAAACACGAAAATATTCTCCTTCGGCCCGACGGAAGCAGTCTGGCCGTTCATCTCACCGCCAGCCGGATGCCCGACCTCGGGCAGAATATCCTGTGCGTGGTGGTTACCGACCTGACCGAGCAGAGAAACCAGCAGGAACTCCGCCTCGCCAAGGAACTAGCCGACAAATCCAATCTGGCCAAGGACTCGTTTCTCGCCGTGCTGAGCCACGAACTTCGCACCCCGCTCACGCCCGTGCTGATTGCCGTCGTGGCACTCGCTGAAAATCCCAACCTTCCCGATTATTTGCGCAATGACTTCGCGATGATCAGGCGAAATGTGGAGCTTGAGGCCCGCCTCATCGACGATCTGCTGGACCTGACCCGGATCTCCAAGGGCAAACTCGATCTTCGGTTGGAGGCGATGGACGTTCACATCATTATTAAGCGTGCCTTGGAGATTTGTCGCTCCGATTTCGAGGCCAAACGCCAGCACTTCGAGCTGAATCTCGACGCCTTGGAAACGGTCACAATGGGAGACGCGGTGCGCATAGAGCAGGCCCTTTGGAATCTCATTCGCAACGCCATCAAGTTCACTCCGGCCGATGGCCGCGTGACCATTGGTACGGGCAATGCCGCAGCGGGAAGCATCTGGGTTCAGGTGCGGGACACCGGCATCGGTTTTGAGCCGCAGGATTCGCGCAAACTCTTCGCCGCTTTCGAGCAAGGTGGCGGCCATATCACCCGTCAGTTTGGCGGCTTGGGACTTGGACTCGCGATCGGCACCGCGATTCTTGTGGCTCACGGCGGAACAATCCGCGGGGAAAGCGGTGGCCCTGACCTCGGGGCCACTTTTACCCTCGAATTGCCACTCCGCCCTCCGTTCGCCATACTCCGCTCACCGGAAATTCCAGCGCCACCTTCGTCGGACGAAGCGCGCCGTCTGCGCATTTTGCTCGTCGAAGATCACAAGGACACCCGAACGGCACTGAAGATATGTCTTCGCGCCGTTAAAAATGAAGTGGTCGCCGTGGAAAACGCGCAACAGGCCCACGAGATCGCCGCCAGTCAGACATTCGACCTTGTCATCAGTGATTTGGGCCTGCCGGACGAGGGAGGCGGATTTGCGATGATGCGCCGGTTGCGCGACGAGCACGGACTGACGGGCATCGCGGTCAGCGGCTACGGCATGGAGGAAGACGTTGCGCGCAGCCTCGATTGCGGGTTTCTGTATCACCTGACCAAACCGATCAATCTCGACCACTTGAAAGTACTCATTGCCAAGGCCGTTGTGAAAACCTCCCCCGCTTTTCCGCCAATTCCCACCGCGTTGGGTGCGGACCGGGCTGATTGCTAATTGGGGTACATTCTGAGCATCGCTTCACTTCGTTAGAATGGCACGAGGTTTGAAAGCACGGCTTAGCCCAGACGGGTTACCGATGCCGGCTACACGAGAGGGACCCGGCTACGGAAATTCCATTCTCTCGACCGCCGTGAGATCGCTTGCCCGTTCGACTCGCCCACAGACGAAGCGCCATTAAATACGTACTGCACAGGTTCGCGCGAGAGTCGTCGCGTTGATTGGTTTTAGAAGAGCGGGGCTGTCCTCGGCGCGCTTACTTTGGGTGAAGATATCTTCGGAGGTAATCGACGCCGTTGATGATGCGTCCCGCCCTTCAGGCAAATCCCGTCATCGTTGTTGATGATATCGCAACCCTCGATCAGGAGGTTGTGCGAGCAGTCGATATCCGTGCCGTCGGAACTGGCGGCCGGCACCGGCGCGTGGGGAGCGCGCACGACGGCGCCGTCGCAGCGGTAGAGTAGTAAGGGCCAATACCCGGCGTCCTTCAGCAAAACATCCCGCACGAGAATCCGGCGCGCATTCTGGATATTGACCAAGGTGGGGCGCGGTACCTTGAACTGGGGATCCGGTGGTGGGGTGTGCTCCACGCCGGACTTTTTCGGCTGCTTGGCGCCGGGCGTGCCGAGGGAGTAGTCTGCCAGGATGCCTCCAGCTGCCGTCCAGTAAGACCGCCCCCACTGCATCCCGGAACCATCGATGGTTCCCTCTCCTGAAAGCTCAAAGTCATCCACCCCGTTGGCGTTGATGAAGGCGGCCCGCCACGGAATACTAAAACCGGTCACACGCAACGTGCGGAATGGAAAGCCCGCGGGATCGGTCGTGGCTTTTAAGACGGCGCCTTTTTGATGCGCAGCGCGGTCTTCGCTTTGAAAAAGAGTGAACCGGAAATGAAAGTGCCGCCGGAGATGACGACAATGCCGCCGCCTTTCACGGAGCAGTCGCCGACGGCGGCCTGGATTTTTTTCGTG
>JAYVMJ010000337.1:0-3921 GCA_043759025.1 Verrucomicrobiota bacterium
CCGCGGCGGGTTAAGGATAACCCGCCCTACCTCGACTCCCCTCCCATGAAAACGCTTAAGATCGACTGGAAGAAAAACAACGGACTCGTCCCCGCCATCGTGCAGGACGCAGCCACGCTGCAAGTATTGATGCTCGGCTACATGAACGCCGAGGCGCTCAAAAAAACCCGGCGCACGAAACGCGTGACGTTTTTCAGCCGCAGCAAAAACCGACTGTGGACCAAGGGCGAGACGTCGAAAAATTTCCTCAACCTCGTCAGCATCGAGGTCGATTGTGACAATGACACGTTGCTGGTCAAAGCCAGCGCTGACGGCCCGACCTGCCACCGCGGGACCCCGAGTTGCTTCGGTGACGAAGGCGCCACCGGCGTCGGATTTCTGGCGCATCTCGAACAGGTCGTAGCCTCGCGGATCAAGAGCAAGGACAAGACCAGCTATACCGTCCGCCTCGCGCTGGAAGGCGTGGGCCGCGTCGCACAAAAAGTCGGCGAAGAAGGCGTGGAAACCGCGCTCGCGGCCGTCACGGCGAAAGATGACGAGTTCACCGGCGAAGCCGCCGATTTGCTCTATCACTTGATCGTGTTGCTCCGCGTGCGGAAGCTTTCCCTGAACGACGCCATCGCCGTGCTGGAAAAACGCCACGCGCCGAAGCAGTAGAGCCTATTCGATTGAGATAGACGTCTCCGAGCCGGACTGGAGCGGCAGCGACCCCGCCGCCGTGCTCTCCCGGGCGAGGTGGGAGCCATCCAGATCGCCCGCAGTTAACCCGAATGCCTCACGGCTTCGGAGCTCGCGAGTTGCGAGGACCACGGCACTGCCCGCGCTCCTGACGAAGTGCCGCCGCAGCTTGACGAAGCCAAGCGCGAGAAAGCGCATGGAAAATTCAGGGCGGCGTCAGCGTGGAAACAATGGCTCGCGATGCCGACTGACGGAATGCGCCGAGTGCGTCCCCGCAATCTCCGACGGTATTACTTGGCTGCTTCCGCCACCGGGTTGGCGGTGATTTTAAAACGGATCTTCACCTCGGGGCTGACTTTCAGGAGCAGCGCAACGCGGATCACTTTCAAATTCCACGTCCGATAATCGATAGTCGTCTCGCCCGTGATGGTGTACGTGCCGCCCTTGTTCAAAATGTTCACGGGAAATTCCACCCGTTCTGTCACGTCGTGGAAGGTCAACCGGCCCGAGGCCTGGCCTTGGCCGTCGGGTGTGACGGCGAGATTGCCTAACTCAAAGCGACCCTGCGGCTCGCCACCACCGAGCCATTCGATCATCTTGGAATCGCGCTCGGGTTTGCCGGTCTTGAGGTCGGCGAATTTGAACGTGAAGATCGCGCTCTTGATTTTGCCGGAGTCTTCGGCGATCAGCTTCGCGTCGTACGTGTCGAGGTGCGCGGTAAAATTCACGGTGGTGTCGACGTCCACGTCGATAAACGTGCCGCTTTTGTCGATCTTCAGCGGCCGGTCTGCGGCCACGAGGGCGAGAGGAAACAAGAGAACAAAAGCAAACAGGCGGAGTACTTTCATGGGAGAAAAGGTTACGATGAGATCAGAACGCCGGCCCACCACGATGTGCCGGGCCGGATCCTCACCTCAAATTCGTCCCAGATCCCGCCCGATGGCAAGCTCAGGAGTTACCGCGCCGCGCTCAACCGCGACCGCCGCGAAGCAGGATCAGGTTGGCGAGATCGTTTTTCTCAAATTCCTTCCAGTAACCTTCCTCAATTTTCTTGAGTTTCTCATCGGTCGTGGGCGGGCGTTCGACGCCGGGCGTATCGATGGTGCGCCGGCCTTCCTGTCCGGCGAGATCGCGATCGGCGAAGCGCGCCACCAATTCGTGCCAAAAAACATCGTTCTGGAATTCGCTCTGCAAATCGCGAACGCGATCCTCCTCGGCCAGCTTGGCCGCAGGTTGCAGCGTGCCGTCCTCGCGTTTTTCGACCAAATCGGTGCAACCGGCCTCGAGTGCCATACCCAGCAACTTTTGGTCGAGTTCAAAGTACCGTTTGGCGGCGGGCGTGTCCTCGCCCTGATAACCGGTGACCGCCCACATGCCGAGGTGCACGAGTTCGAGGAGTTGGCGGTATTCTTTCGCCGTGAACGGGACTTTCATCACCGCCCAAGGTTGCCCGACATGCGCCGCCCGCAAGACGGAAGTTAGTCGCAATTGCAGGTCAGTTCTTGGGCGGAGGAAAATCGACGGGAATGCTGACCTTCACGTCCACTGGCTGGCCACCTTTCGTCGGCCGGGCAAACACCCATTGGTTGATGGCAGCCGCGGCGGCCCAGCCAAACTCCGGTTGGGACGCGGACACCACGCGGGGTAGCCGGCACCGACCTTCTTGATCGACAATGAACTCGATCATCGCTTTTCCCGCGGGTTTATCCACCCGCAGCGCATCGGGATAAACGGGCGACACCCGCCAGATTGGACGGAGGCGTTCGTCGAGTCCATGTGCGCCCGTGACACCGGAGCCACCGGACTGAAGCGCAATCATCAATCGGTTCAACTCGCCAGTGGCTGGCGGCTCGAATTTATAAGTTATGACCAATTTTGCCGGCGCGGGATCACTGCCGACGAGCGCGGCATCGAACGCCGAGGCTTCGATCGCCGCGATCAAGGCCGAGCCGAATTCCGGACGTGACGCCTCTTTCAACAAAACCTCTGATACGGCACCGTGATCCGTCACGGTAAAGGCAACGGTGGCCGAGCCACTTTCGCCCGCCAGCAGGAGGGCATGCGGATAAACCGGCTCCGGCAGGACGGCGGGCTTCGGCAGATCGTGGAATTTTTCCGCATCGAGCACGGTGAGGTGATTAACGGCGAGGAGTTCCGCCCGGCTTGCCCCGAGGCTTTCAAAGTCCATTTGACCCTTGGTCGGTCCGGATGCCAAGAGCAGCGGGCCTTGGTGCGCCGGCTTAAACTGATATTTTCCCAATGCCTTTCAGCGCTTCGCCTACGAATGCGGCGTGCGGCGACCAAAGCACCTTGGGAGACTGCGGCCGGCCATCGGTATCAATGGTGAATTCCAAAACCACCTGTCCCGGCAACCGCCGGTCCGCGAGTTCTTCCGGGTAGTCGGGGGTGGGCGTGGACGCCAATTTCGCGGGAACAATCGGGAGTGGCACCGGCATTTGGCTCAATGGCGGCGTCGCCGGCGGATTTTTCTGGTGCCATTGCGCCAGCTTGAAAACAACCGGTGCCTCCATGCCACTGGCGACTGGTTTGCCCTCTGCGGTGGCCGCCACAAACGTCCAGTTTTGCACCGCCGCGAGGGCGCTGGCGTTGAATTTCTCCTCGCTGGAATTCTTCACCGACGCGCGGGTGACTTTTCCGTCCACCTCGACCACGAATTCCACCACTACCTTGCCTTCCAGTTTCACCTGTTGGGCGGCCTCGGGGTATTCCGGCTGCACCCAGTGGCGCAAAATCGCGTCGCCAAAATCCGCCTGCAACGGCGCAGACGGCTCAGCCCTGAGCGCCACGAGGAGGCCAAGCAATAGTGTTATGAGGAATAAGGAGCGTGGGATAATTTTCATGCAAAAGCGGGTCAGAGGTTGAATCAAACACTCACGGAATCGCCGGCGTCGGGGTTCGGCTGGGCGCGTGCGTACCTTCCATTTTAAACTCAAGAGGAACCCGCACGCGCACGATGACCGGTTTGTTCTTCCTCCGGGGGGGGGGCGAAACGCCAGGTCGCCACTGCCTGCACCGCCGCGTAGCCGAACTCCGGCATCGTGCAAGAGATAATCTGCGGCAGTTGTACATCGCCGTTTTTATCAACGAAAAACTCCACGGTCGCGTCGCCGTGTTGATCGACCGCTAGCAGCCTGTCGGACATAGAAAATGAAGGCTATCTGGCATCACGTATTTGCCCGAAAAAATTTATTCGAAGGCGAATATTTATCTGTAGACGCCTTC
>JAYVMJ010000338.1:0-3983 GCA_043759025.1 Verrucomicrobiota bacterium
ACCTCGGTGTCGGCGCTGAACGATTTCGCGAGAAAGCGCGCCGCCGATTCGAGGGCCGCTTTGATCGGTCCCATGTAACCGTAATTGTCCGGCGTCACGGTCAGCGACGAAATGCCAATCGTCACGCAGGACGCGTTGCGCGCCAGGTGCGGTTTCAACGCGTTGGCCAGTTCGACAAACGAGAACGCGGAAATGGCGTTGGCCTGGAGAAAATCCTTTCGCTTCGTTTCGTGGAACGCCTTGAACCCTTCGCTGTAGTTCGCGAACGCGATCGAATGCACGAACCCGTGTAGCGGCGCGAGCCCGGCGGCTTGCGCATCCGCCGCCAGTTTCACGGCGGCTCCTTCGTCCTCGACGTCACAGACGAAAACTGGCTTTCCGGCCAGCAGCGCCTCGAGCGATTTTTTTCTCACCTCGGAACGAACGCTGTAAATCACCCGCGCGCCCTGTTCCTCGAGAGACTTCGCGATGTGCCAAGCCACGCTCTTGCGATTGGCCACGCCCATCACGAGGAAGGTCTTGCCGGCAACGTTGAGAAAATCGCTCATGCCGGCTTTTCTGGGGTTTTCCATGCGACTGAAAAATCGACGCTCAGCACGCGCTTTTCGCCGTTCTTCACGTGGCCCGTCATCATATAAAAACCGCCGGCTGTCTCGTTGATCTTCACCTCGATGTGGGTCGTGTCCCCGGGATAAACCGGACTTCGGAACCGCACATTCTCCACCTTGGCCAACAAGGGCACGCCTTCAGGCTTGTCGGAACCGGCGAATTTCCCCGCGAGCAACAGCGCGCCGGTTTGAAAAACCGATTCGCACAACAAAACGCCGGGCGTAATGGGAGCGCCGGGATAATGGCCTTTGTAGAAGTCCTCCTCGGCGCGCCAGGTACGTTTGGCGATGAGCGAATCGCCGCTTTGTGAAACGATTTCGTCCACAAATAAAAACGGCGGACGATGCGGGATGAGTTGGGTGACTTGGTTCACGGGAAATAATCAGGCGCTGAGCGCCTCGGCCGAACGTTTTTTCCGCGCGAGAAATTTGTCCATCTGGTTGGAAACGATCACACCATAATTAATCGTGCCCAGCCAGCCCGACATGATGATGCCAACCGAGCCCGCGTGATACAATCCGGGCAACTGATTCGGCAACTCCATCGATACTTTCAGGCCTTCGAACTTGGTGCCGAACGACGCGCCCGCCCAATGCCGCGTATAATGTTCGATCGTGCAGGGCGTCGCCGCTTCGGTCCAATCGAGCTTCGCGCGAACATCGGGAATATATTTTTCCAGCGCGACAATTGACTCCTCGATTAAACGCGCTTTTTGCTTCGTGTACTCTTCCTCGGTGAGATCGTTCCAAGCGTCATAGGTTGAATTGAGCGAGCACACGACCGTGTAGCGATCGGAACCCGGCCGCGTGTCGGGGTAATAAACGGAAAAGGTGCGACTCGTCGTGTGCAGATCGACCAGCTTCGTGCTGGAAAACGTGGGCTCTTCGGACGTGAAAACCAGATCGCCGATATGCGGAATCAATTCACCCTTCCGGATACCAAGATAGACCTGACACGAACTGGTGTTGGTCCGCACCGCTTTGGTTTCCGCGATAAACTCGGGCGTGAAATTCTCTTCTCCGGCAATCCGGAGAATCGTGCTTTTGATATTCGAATTCGACAGGATCGCATCGCATTGAATGGCGCGACCGTTCGCAACAACGCCCGTAATGTGTTTTTTTCCGTCGCGCACTTCCGTCAGGATCTTTTCGACGACCACGTGCTTGCGGATTTCCACGCTGTTCCTCTTGAGTTCCTCGGTCATTTTTTTGATGAGCACGTCGGAACCGCCGCGGAACGTGTAGACGCCCTTGCTCATGAAATTCGAGAACACGATGCCGAACGTAATCGCGGGATCGTCGAGCGTGGAACCGTTGGCGTACGCGATCGGCTCCATCAAGAAGCGCTTCACGTCATCGCGGCCCGGAAAGTAACGATCAAACATCTGTCCCGTGGTTTCCGGATTATTGTCGTAGAAATTCATTGCGCGCAGATCGGTGAAAAACCGTTGGACCGTTTCCGCCGGAACCTTGAAGTACTCGATCAACAGTCGCGTGAAGTCCTCGCGATCAAAAGTCGTGTCGATTTGAAACTGCGGATTGATGAACCGGATGCCTTTCAACTGCACAATCGAGTCTGCGATATCCTGATTCCAGTATTTGCGCACCGACTTGATCATGCCGATGGGAAAACCATGGAGCGAAATGTCGAAAATATGTCCGCCTTTGCGCGTAAACCACGTGGCCAGACCACCCAACTGGTAGTGATGCTCAAGCAGGAGCACCTTATGGCCGCATTTGGCCAGCGTGTTGGCTCCGGTCATTCCGGCCAATCCGCTGCCAATCACTACGACATCATAGTGATCTGAAATTCCTTTGAGCCAATCGTAAGCCATTGATCGACCGAGGTAAGTTTGGCCCATTGGAAAGCGCAATGGGGAATTTTTGCCGTACAAATTGGACTGGCCCGACGGGCACGGGACCTACCTTGAACGAGCGGTCGTCGGTTGCGTGCTTGTCGCGCAAATTCCCGCGCATCGCTCCAGCTCACTCCTTCTACTTCTTCGGCTTGGCGGAGAAAAGCAGCCTCACCCCGAGCGCCGTGATTAGCACCAGCCACCACAAATACCGCAATTCCCGCGACGCCACTTCGACAAACGCCAGCACCCGGGGAAAAAGCAGGCACAATCCTCCCAGCAGCAAAAATGCGATCAGGAATGCGATGAGTCGCGGACCTCTCATTTACTTACCATGCACCGACCCGGAACCCGTCACCGGCAAATTGATTGGCAGTAGAATATTTGCTCCGCCGCCTTCGCCGGCTCCGCCCCCGATCACCAAGGGCGCGCGTCCATCCCACTTCTCCACGATTTGCAGTTGGATCAGGCCGGGATTGTCCTTGATCGCTTCAGCGCGAACGCGGATCGCCTCGGCTTCGCCCTTGGCCTTGATGATCGCGGTGTCGGCCTCGATCTGCGCTTTCTGCTGGGTAAAGCGAGCCTTCGCGGCTTCCTGCTCCTGCACCATCTTGGACTCGATCGCTGTTTCGAGTTCTTTGGAAAGCACGATGTTTTCGATCACGAGATCCTCGAGAATCAGAATCGATCCAATCTTTTCCCGGGCTGATGCGAGCGACTTGACTTTAACATCCTCACGTTTCTTCACGATCAGTTCCGCGCTTTGCAACGCCGTCACTTCCTTCAGCGCTTCCTGGACGCGCGGTGCGATCAAACTATCAAAAGGGTCACCCGAATATTCGCTGTAGATTTTGACCACTGAGGACTCGGGAATGCGATAAAGCACGCGCAACGTCACGGAAACCTGCTGCAAATCAGACGAATAACAATCCGTGGAAATGGCGTTGGTGAGTTGCCGGACGGGAATTGAAACGATATTGGTGATAAAGGGTGTCTTGCTGCCGAACCCCTGCGGTTTGAATTGCGGGTCGACTTTGCCGAGCGTGACTTCGACGCCGCGGAAACCCGGCTCGACGACGTAGGTCGACTGCGATGCGGTAATCACCAACACGAAGATGACGAGACCAATACCGACGAGCTTGGCTGGATTCATAGGACTTCTGAAATATGTGACCCGGAAATGCCAGCAAGGTTAAAGGCCTTGGAAAAAGAAGGCTTGTTTCAACTGCGGCCGGCGCTGCCCTGTAAAACGTGGAAATTAGCCATCGAAATTCCGCTGAGCATCGCGCCGATAATCCCCAGAAATCCCTGGTCGGTCCCGCATAAATAAAGGTTTTCCAAGTGCGTGCGCCCGTTGCGAATTTTATGCGGCGCGCCGTAAATCGCGCCATTGAGATGCCCGGTGAATTTGCGGATGGTGCGCGGCGTAAACATGTCCGTCGCCAACTGCGAAGCCGTGAGCACGGCATCGTCGACCGGCGGCAGAAACCGCCGGGCGCTGCGGGTTATTTCGCCAAAC
>JAYVMJ010000339.1:0-6129 GCA_043759025.1 Verrucomicrobiota bacterium
TGCGACGCTCGGCGAAGTCGGAATGTCTGAAACGGCCGGGAAATCGTTCATTGGCTGTGAATGCGATAACCGGAGGATTGTCGCCGACTGTGAACGGAGCCGAGCGGCTTCGACTTGGTTGGACCGTGGCACGGGTCTCCGACCCGTGGGGCAGGGAACACGGGCCGGAGGCCCGTGCCACGAATGAGGAGACGACCGATACGCGGCATGGTTGGCTTGGGTTCAATGCCCCGGACTTGCCCGGTGGTCTTTCACTGGTCGCTGGAACGCGTTGAAACTGCGCGCGCCCGGAAAATGATTCCGGCCCGTTGCAAATCCCGAGGGTGGTGATGCCGTCCAAACACCGCTTCACGCTACGGCAGTGCGGACATCCTGCAAGACGCAAGAGACTCCGACACGAGGAACGCAAACAAGAGGTCGATGCGCGGGATTTTTTCGATTCCTCCGTCGCTGGATGAATCGTGTCTGGGAGCGGCGTTGCCCTCAACGGCCTTCCGCGCGCGACAGCCACAAGGGCCGTGTCTGGGCAACGGCCCCGATAGCTACACTTGGGTCGTGAACAATTCCGGATGAAGCGTGCCCTCGGCCACGCGGGTCGTCGGGCCACTCATTTTGATTGAAAAGTCCGGAGCGATTTCGATGTGAATTTCGCCCCCGGGCATATGTACGGTTAGCTGGGCGTCAACGAGACCGAGCTTGTGCGCGACCGCCGCGGAAGCACTCGAACTACTGCCCGACGCCAGCGTGTAACCGGCGCCGCGTTCCCAAATCTCGATCTGAATATTCTGCCGATCGAGCACCTTGAGGAATTGAACGTTGATGCGATTGGGGAAATTGCGGTGCGTCTCGATGTCGGGGCCATATTTTCTGGCGAGGTCTTCGCTGATTTCAGGCAGCACGATGACGCAATGCGGATTGCCAATGCCAGCGGCACAAAACGTGAACTCGCGGTCCTTGATCGTGAATTTTTCGTTGAGCACATTCCGCACTGCACCGGCCACGGGGATCTGGTCGCTTTGAAAGGTCACCCGACCCATTTCAACGGTGATCAGCTGTCCGTCGTTCATTACCTTCGATTCCACCACGCCACCGGGCGTTTCGATCGTGAACGATTCGCCCGTAGTCAGTTTTTGGTCGTGAAGGTAACGCGAAAAAATCCGCAGGCCGTTGCCGGATTTTTCAGCTTCGGAACCGTCGGGATTAAAAATGCGCAGGCCAAACCGGGCGCGAATGGAGGGCAGGGGTCCCCACAAAATACCATCCGAGCCGACCCCGAAATTGCGGTGACAGATCACGCGAATCTGCTCGCGCGTGGGTGCGGTCCAGCCGGGGAAATCCGCCGGATTCATCACGAGGTAATCGTTGCCGAGGGCGTGATATTTATGGAAGCGCATGGGATGGCGCAGCGTCTGTTTTAAACGGGCGGCCCCTTGACCGCGGCGTGAAGCGAATCAACTGCTCGCGCCCGCCGCGGGGATGGCCGGCGTAGTTTTGCCGTAACCGAGAAAATGCCGCTCCTTGATGAAATCCGCGACTTTCGCGGGCACCAGCCGTTCCCACGTATCGTCGCCGTCCTTGATGCGTTGGAGGACGTCGCGGGAGAAAATATTCAAATAGTCCGGATTGCAGCCGACGATGCAGTCGAGGTTGTGGTTCTCGAGCAAATGCGCGTACAGGTTGCGCAGCCGGTCCGTCACTTGGAGGTTTCGCGCGGTGATCATCACGGCCGAGGAAAAGGCGTGGCCGGAATTGTGGGGCGCGACGGGTTGTCCGTTCGCGAGGTAGCGGTCGTAGGCGTCCTGACGCATCGGATAAACGTAGAGCTTCACCGCATGACGGAACATCCGGCCCATCGATTCGAGAATACCGCCTTCGAGGTTGTCGTAATACTTCTCGTTGAAAATCTCGAGGAGCGTGTTGATGCCCATGGCCACCCCGATCATTTCCTTCGTGTAACGGCGGAAATAGGAAACCAAGCGGTAGAATTCCGAATAGTTTGAAATCAACGTCGTGAACCCGATGTGTCCGAGCATGTCGACCCGCGCGAGAAAGTCGTCGGCGTCGAGATCACCCGAAGCGAGCAGGTTGTTCATGGTGATTTCCATGAGCACCATCATGTCTTTGCCCTTCACCGTGGGCTCCTGCATGAACTGGGCCGTCGCGCAATTGAGCATATCCACGTTCACATGGGTAACGGGCCGGAAACTGCCGCGTTCGACCAACACCGCTTTGTGATAGAGAACTTCCGACGGTTGCAGCACTTCGCCGTTGGGGGCGAACATCACCGCGTTGGTCAATCCATACTGCACGAGCCGGAGCGAGAGCAGGCGGTTGTCGATTTTTTCAAAAACGGGTCCGCTTACTTTCACCATGTCGACTTCCACCCGGTCGGCCCCGATGTTGTCCACGAGGGATTGGATCAACTGCTGCGGATCGCCGCTATGGTTGAAGGCGCTATAGATGAGATTTACCCCGACCGCGCCAATCGCCTGTTGCTGCAGCACGTTTTCCTTATCCCACATGCGCACGTGGATGATGATGTCACTCGGTTCCTCGAGCGGGTTTTGTTGAAACCGGATGCCGAGCCAGCCGTGTCCGTCCGTGGTGCCTTTGAATGATTTGGCCGCAACGGTATCCGCAAAAACAAAAAACTTTGTGCGATCACCGCGCTTTTCCGAAAGACGTTCTTTCAACAACTGATACTCGTGATCGAGCATGGTTTCCAAGCGCTCACGCGACACGTAGCGCGGCGCCTTGCCATAGATCGCGTCGCTGAAAGTCATGTCGTAAGCCGACATGGTTTTCGCGATGGCACCGGAAGCCCCTCCGACTTGGAAAAATATTCGTGAGACCTCCTGTCCGGCGCCGATTTCGGCGATCGTGCCATATCGGCTGCCATCAAGATTGATGGTCAGCGCCTTGCGATTCGTTGTGAGCAGCTCAACTTTCTCACTCATGGTGTCAGTATAATGGGCTTTGTCCTTAAGTGAAAAGGACGGGATGGTGTTAAATCGACCCGCCACGGGCGTTATTAAGCCGGACGGGCAACCTCATTCATCACCGCTTCCCCACCATTTGTCCAACCCGCAGTCCAGCAATCGTTTTTCGCTGGCGGATGGGAAGGGGCTGCCTAGTTTCGCCGCCATGAAGAATTTCTTCACCTCCTTCTTTGCTACCTTGACCGCCATGCTGGTTTTCGCCTTGGGCGGAATGGTGCTCTTTTTCCTGCTCCTGGGGGCAATGGTGGCGATGGGGCAGAAAAAGCCGGTAGCCGTGCAGGAGGGATCTTATCTCGTGCTCAATCTTGCCGCCAACATTCAAGATTCACCGTTGCAGAGTGACGGCTTGGAGCAATTCACCGAAGCCCTCGGCGGCGAGGGTGCTCATGTTTTCCAGTTGCGCGAGATGACCCGCGCGCTTGAAGCCGCCGCGAAGGACAGCGATATTATCGGACTTTATATGACCGGACAGCTGCAACCGGACGGTTATGGCGCTGGATTCGCCGCGTTGAAGGAAGTGCGTGACGCGATTGAAGCTTTCCGGGCCTCAGGCAAACCGGTGAAGGCGTACCTCGACTATGCGAGCACGCGGGACTTCTACCTCGCGTCGGCCGCCAGCGAAATCGTGATCGATCCTTACGGCGCCATTATGATGCCGGGACTGGCGTCACAACCGATGTTTTATGCCGGAGCGTTTGAGAAATTCGGCATCGGCGTCCAGGTGACGCGCGTGGGAAAGTACAAGAGTGCGGTCGAACCTTTTACCCGGAAAGACATGAGTCCGGAGAGTCGCGTGCAAACCCAGAAACTCCTTGATGACGTCTGGCAGTCGTTGATTGGGTCGATCGAGGCTTCGCGAAAACTGCCGGCGGGATCGCTGCAAAAAATCGTGGATAAAGAAGGCTTCATTCGCCCCGACGCCGCCAAGGCCGCCAAGCTGATCGACCGGGTCGCCTACGTTGACGAAGTGCTCGCGGATTTGAAAACCGCGACCGGTCAGAAACAGAAACGGGAAACGTTTCGCCAGATCGCGCTGGGCGATTACGCCAAGCTTGTTTCGGATGATGATCTCGTGGCCAAACGCCGCGATGAAGGCAAAATTGAGATCGAAAAGCCGGGCTCCGGAAAGATCGCGATCGTCTACGCCGAAGGGGAAATTGTGGATGGCTCGGGCAACTCCGACGGTTTGGTTTACGGTGATAAGACCTCGCGCATGCTCCGCCAGATCCGCGAGGACGACAGCATCAAGGCGGTCGTCCTGCGTGTGAACAGCCCGGGCGGGAGCGTGTCGGCGTCCGAAGCGATCGCGCGCGAAGTTCGACTCATTCAGAAGCGAAAACCGGTGATCGTCTCCATGGGCACGGTGGCGGCGTCGGGTGGTTATTGGATTTCCACCAACACCGAACGCGTTTTTGCGGAACCCACCACCATTACCGGTTCGATCGGCGTGTTCGGCATGTATTTCAATGTTCAGGGACTCGCGAACGACAAACTCGGCCTGGCCTTCGATACGGTGAAGACCGGAAAATTCGCCGATTCTGAAACGATCGCGCGTCCGAAGACCCCCGAGGAACTCGCGCTCTTCCAGACGTTCGTCGATTGGGTGTACGATCAATTCATTGGGAAAGTGGCCGAATCGCGGAAGTTGGCGCGGGCTGCTGTGCAGGAGATTGCCCAAGGTCGCGTATGGTCCGGTCAGGAAGCGCTAAAGCTCGGCCTCGTCGACGAAATCGGCGGACTTTCGGCCGCGACGAAATACGCGGCGACCAAGGCCGGGTTGGGCGATAACTTTCGCGTTGCGGAATACCCGCGGAAAAAAGCATTAGCGGAGGTTTTTGCCGAGGCCTTTGAAGGTCGCCGTCATGAACAATCGTTTTCCGGCCCGATGGGAGTTTTCTTGCGGGAGGCCTCGAATGAGCTGCGCTCGATGAGCAACTACAACGATCCCCGCGGGCTGTATGCCCGCCTGCCATTTGAGCTCCGTTTGAAATAATCCGCCCATGACCCACGAATACACTTTGTCCAAGGACTGCGCGGCGACCGCGATCCCGGCCGGGGATTCGCTTTCACTCCCGAAAGGATCGTCGGTGTTTATCACCCAGACGCTCGGCGGGAACGTCACCGTGAGAACCGATCAGGGTTTGTTTCGCATCGCGCGCGAGAACGTTGATGCCATCGTTGGTTTTTCCCTGGAGGCCGAAACCGCAGCGTCCGCCCACCAAGGCGAATTCAGCGAACAACTGGTTTGGGATACGCTGAAAACCTGCTTCGATCCCGAGATTCCCGTCAACATTGTCGACCTTGGTTTGGTCTACGATCTGGCCGTGGAACAAACGCCGGCCGGCAGAAATAACGTGGAAGTTAAAATGACTCTCACCGCGCCGGGTTGCGGCATGGGCCCGGTGATCGCCGAGGACGCGCGCCAAAAAATCGCCGCCTTGCCCACGGTGGAGTCGGCGAAAGTCCACATCGTGTGGGACCCGCAATGGGTGCCCCAAATGATCTCCGACGCCGGCCGCCAAGTGCTGGGTTTGGAGTAGCGGGCTTTTCCCTGGGAACGCCAAGCCCCAGCTCGGCTGGGAGTCTCATCCACCAAGCCGTGCGAATTCCCTGCGCGGTAAGGCCGCATTCGAATTCCGCCATCCGGCCCGCATCGATTCCGTGGAGGTAGGGCGTGTTATCCCTAACGCGCCGATTTCGATTGCGAGATCGCATCGCATGTAGGCACCCGGAATTAGACGCGAAGATCGCAGAGGACGCGGAGTAAGGCGATAGTTGTGCCAGCAATTGACCAAGCGGGTCGTGTGTCGCGCGTTATTCCTAACGCGCCGTGATTTTCCATCGCCGTCGATCGCTGATGCGTTGGTCCTTTTAGTCTGGAGCGACGGCGACCCCGCTGTCGTGCGCTCCCGCGAGCGAGGTCGCACCTCGCGCTTTATTTCCGCCCGTTGCTCCTCTCACAACAAACTGGCGAAACCGTGCGCCAATTACAGTAGCAACAGGCGTCACGCCTGTTGAGAAAAGACTACCGAAAATCCCACCGGCACGGAGGCGGTGCGGCTGCGTTGAAGCGCGGTGTTTCATTCCCTGTGGGTCCGATACCTCGAAGCTTGCTTCGGCTTGGTTGGGA
>JAYVMJ010000340.1:0-2727 GCA_043759025.1 Verrucomicrobiota bacterium
CGGTGAAAGTTGATTCGATCGGAAGCGTGTAGCGACCGGGACTCCGAATCTGCCCTTGGATGGAAACTTCGCGCGGGGCGTATTCCTCGACGTTAACGGTCACCTGCGGATTGCGGAGAAAGCGTCCCTGCTGGTAGGCCTTTTGGATCACGTTTTGCGCCTCGACCACCGTCATTCCGCCCACATTGACTTCGCCCAGCAGCGGCAAATTTATCCGCCCACGCGCGTCGATCCGGGTGACACTGGCGAGGTCTTCCTCCTGAAAAACCGTGACGCGGATCCGGTCGGCGAGCGAAAGCGTGTAGATGTAATTTTTCTTGCCGTTGGGCTCCTGATTTTCCGCCCGCAAAACCGAGGCGGCGCAAAGAAGTACGCCGGCGATCAGCCAAATAAAATGGGAGGCGAACTTCATGATCGGAGTTCAGAACCGGCTCGAAAGACTGACGGAGAATCCGTTGCGATCAAAGTCGGAAAAGCTGAGAGTGGACCAATTTTGCAGATGGGTGTAGCTGACCGCCAGCCGGAAGTGATCGTTCAACTTATAGTGAACGCCGACGTCGGCGCTGAAGAAATCATCCCGCCGGGATTGCGTGCTTCCGGTCAGGAATAAATTACGACCGTAAGCGACCCCGCCCTCAACCTCCCATTTCCGAGTCAGGGCGTAATTGGCGCGCAATGCGGCGACGGTTGAATCCACCGATGCGCCGGTGGCGATCGTGTTGAAATCGCGGCTGATTTGACTGCTCAGGGTGAGTTTGCGGGTAACCGTCCAGTTGAGCGCGGCGAGGACGTTGAAATGGTTGAAACTTTCGCCGTGGTCGATGTCGCGGATTTCGTAACCGAACCTCACCGTGCCGTTCAGTTTCGCGAGGATTGCGCCCGTCGCCCCGACGTTAAACCAATGATCGTAGGTGTCGGGGCCGCCAGTGGCCTGAGAGTAACGGATGCGATATCCGGCCACCAAATCGAGTTTCGAGGTGTAGATATAGAATAAATCCAACGCTTCGTCGTAGTGGTGGTAGTTGTGCAGTTCGGGATCACCGCCCGTGTACGTGCGACGAAGGTAGCCGGTATCCGAGGTGCCGTAAACCCGTTCGCTGACCGGGTAGCGCAGTTTCAAGTCGAGCGGGATATTCCACGAATTGGTGCGGAGATTGACGGCGCTGTCCGAGCGGCTTTCGCGAAAGGCGGACGCCGAAAAAGAGCCGGTCATGCGTCCCGTGCCCTTGACGAATGCGATGGAAAAATTCGGATCGAGCGCGCTTTGGTCGGTGTAGGTGGCGAAGCGTTGGTAGGAGAACTTCGCGGTGCCGTTTACGGCGATCAGTCCCGCGTCCCGGCTAAAATCCATGCCCACTTCGCCGGTGACGCTTGAGTCACCACGCTGCGTGGAGTCGGAGAAAATATTCGAACTATACGCAAACGAGACGTTGCCGAAAACGAACAGCTGAGTGTGCGAACTTTCAAAGTTAAGCAAGGCCTCGGCGCGGTGAAACGGGAAAACCACCAGCAACCCGACCAGAAGAAAGCGTTTGATTGAGCATGGGAACATCACGGCATCACTCGGATTAGGGTGTGCCCGTCAACCGATCAGGGCTGACTGTAATATTGTTGGGGAGTTGGGCCGGCACCGCGGGGTTCGGGGTTATTTCCTGGTCGGCCGCATCGTTGGCGTCGAAGAAAACTGTTTGCTTGGCGTTGCAGGCAATGGTGGTCCGTTCGTCCAGTGCTTGAAGCGAATCCTTGGGGGTCGGGGTAATCGTGATCGTGGCAGCTTGTCCGTCTTTGGCCGCGTGGATGATGGCACGGTCTCCGGGGTGGAGCACCTGAGCCTGCTTCGGTTGTGCGCCGATGCTTACGGTCACATCACCTTCCAGCAAATCGACGATGGTTTCATCGGCTGACGTTTCGATGGAAAGACGTCCGTGACGAATGCGAACCTCGGCCAGCGGTGTCGAATAAACCATCGTCGTGCCGGCGGCGAGTTGGTTGGTGCAGATGCCGATGGCACCTTGCGTCAGCCGGACTTCGCTGTGCGAAATTGATGGTTCGATTTCCGGATTAGTGCGCGTGGGGGAATTCGATTGAAACCGTTCCTGGGTAAAATGGTCGACCTGGAGTCGGCTGTTTTGCTCCATGACGATTCCCGTGCCATTTGAATAAACGAAGGCGTCATGCGCTTTCGCCTTCGTTTCGATCACGGTTCCGGGCGCTTCAAACGATTTGGCCTGTTGGCCGGTGTACGTCACGCCGTGACTGACGATCGCGGATTCACCTTCGGCCTCAGAGAAATAAATCTTACTCGTCGGAGCTTTGTTGCCCGGCGGGAGATTTTGCTGGCCGTTCATGCTGTCTGCCATCACGGCGGTGAGAAGAACGCTGACGAAAAGGGAAGATATCTTCGAATGCATGGGAGGATGTGTCTGGCGAGGCGATGATCGGTGTGGCGTTTAAACGGTTTTATAGGGGTTACACCCCACCTCAAGGGGAAATCGGTCTGGGGAACTACCGATTAAACCTTTTACACTAATATATTAATCAGACGTCCTTTGACGTAAATGCTCTTCTTGATGACCTTGCCAGCGAGGTGCGGCGCGGCCTTCGGGTTTTCGAGGGCCAACGCGATCAATTGCGCCTCCGTGACATCCACCGGAACGGTAACGTCACCGCGGTGTTTTCCATTCACTTGGATTACCACGGTGATGCTGCTCGCCACGAGTTTGGCCG